>NZ_JANMZH010000399.1:0-6929 GCF_031383065.1 Microcoleus sp. OTE_8_concoct_300
AGTAGGGGGGTCGGAGAACTATCGTTAGTATACCCGACTTTATCCGTCTTTATCCGCCTTGATCCGCCTTGCATCGCAATTTTAGAAATGCCCGTCTTTTTCCGTCTTTTTTCGCTTTGCAGTTTTGTGCGATCGGTCTATAAATGAATAGATGCTAATGTTTAGGTGACAAGATGAATAAATTACTGAAATTTACAATGTGCCTTGCTGCGGCTACCTTACCCCAAGTTTTTACTCTTGGATTTATTAATGATGCTCAAGCTCTAGTTAACCGCTCAGATTTGAATGGCTTACTACTCGCGCATCCTAGTAATGGTAAAGTCTACTGGATTGATGAAGGAAAACGACGGTGGATTGCAGGTCCTAAAGTTTTCGCCCTCTTGTTTCCTGGAAGGCAGGTTCAGCAATATATAGATGTCGAGCTGATTGAGGAAGCATCATCATTAACAATGGAAAATAGAATTGTTCTTTGTAAAGAGAACGGTCATCGTTTAAATAACAAAGTGTATCTTTTGGATCAAGGTACTAAACGCTGGGTTGCAGGTCCAAAAGCTTTTGAACGTAACTTTGTTCTAAAAGCGGTAACACCTATATCTTGTCCGGCTTTGGTGAGCATCCCAGACGGTAGACCTATCCAATAGGTCGCCCACCTTTATGGAAGTTCTAACTGTGAAGACGCTATTGCTCACTAGAGCGATCGCACTTCGTCACCTATTTATCTCTTTACCAAACAACAGGATATGAGGGGGGTAGATACGATCGCTCCTTACTTTTTTTATCGATAGACGATCGGGCTTGAGTTTTGATTGGAAAAGATTATTTGATATTTAGAAAGAAGGTAACGTTATGCTGCTTAGAAATCTGGCAATGGCTGTAGGCTTAGGAATGGTTGGCTTCTTTTCGTCTGTTGTATTTGCTACTCCGGCAAGTGCAAGCTTGACTGTGTGCAATCGAGCTGGATCGAAAGCTTTTGTAGCAATTAGTTATTATTCAGATGGCAATATTTGGTCAAAAGGATGGCTACAGCTTAATCCTGGTAGTTGTGGTACAGCTTTCGCTGGAAGAGTATCTAACTCAGACATTGGAGTTTATGCAGAGACTTTTACCGGAGTAGTTGAGTCAGGTGATGTACGCAGATGCGTTGTCTGGGTTAATGTACAACCATCTTGGACAATTCGTAATGCTGATAACTCAGCACGTTGTCAAGGAAAGGGGAGAGAAATGAAGGGCTTTAGAGTGTTCAAGACTAATGACAGCCCTGACTACACGTATGAGGTTTTTGATTAGGGCAATCCTCACTTATTTGGAAGAGGATCGCACCTCGTCATCTATTCATTTCCTCAACAGACAACAGGACATGAGAGGGCTAGATGCGATCGCCACTTACTTTTTTTATTGATAGGCGATCGTACTCTTTGTGTGGATGCGATCGCTCTTGACTTTTTTATTGATAGGCGATCGCCCCTCTCTTTTTTACTGATCGACATCGACGCTGATTAGAAGCGGACAATCTCGATCGTGCATCGCGATCTCTGAAAACAAACATCAAATTCTCGAAAAAAGTTCGTTTGCCCAAGAATTAAGGGCACCTGAGAGGATTGTGCCCAGGCAAATGCTAGACGAACTGGTTCCAGATTCCCAATTTGAACCTGCACAAATACACCCCGCGCCTCAACTCTTGCAAGATTTCCAGCCAATGGCAAGCGGATAGTTTGTTCCTCCCAAATAGCACCCAATTGCAGCCCTATGTCATAAGGTAATAGATTGACCGCAGACCCAGTATCTAGCAGTGCATTCGCGGAGACAGAAAAGCCTGCATGACTCAGAGTGATGGGGATCGTGGGTAATGCTTCATCCTCAGAAAAGGGAAACTCGATTGTACTAGGCATGAGTAGATGCCTCTCGGTCATCCCGAATCATCTGCATCAGAATGTTTGCAGCTTCCGTTGCCTCGTAGGGCGACCAAACCGGATACTCTGATGCAGAAAAGATAACTTGTAGTTCAGCCTTTGGGATTTGCACAGCTAGGAGTTTGAAGAGTGATAATTTGTCTGACTGGCTCAGACTGTTCACCAAAGGAATTAACTCAGCGAGAGACATAGTTTAAACTCCCAGACATACGAGGATACATTTATCATAAGCGATCTGTGAGACACTGTTTTATAGATAGGCGATCGATCAAAAGTGTGGATGCGATCGCCCCTTACTTTTTTATGGATAGGCGCTCGATAAGGGGTGTGGATGCGATCGCGAACGTGCCGGAGGCGATCTGCCACAATAAAAACTATTAGGTGTAAATCTGTTTTATTCACAAGTAATAGATCGCCCTTAAGCTGTTAGAAGAGCATTCAATAGACCGAGAAGCTCATCGATCGGAGTAAGATAGCGGTCTTTGAGATCTATAGCAACTTCCAGATTGGGTGTCAGTGCCAAAAATCGCCAAACTTGGCCTGTAGTAACCGATCCATAAACCGTTTTATCACCAATTTTAGGGTCGCGTCGGTTGACTAAAAAAGCCGCATACATAGTAGCAATACATTGAGCTAAACCCTCATTAATATTTTCATTTTTAGCTTCAATTACCGTAACAATAGGAGCCTTAATTGCCAGCTTATCAGGGTTAGCCGTGAGTAAAAAATCAACAAATCCATTCAAACCTAAACTGGGATCTGCCGTAAAGTTTTTACCAGAAAATAAGGAAAAATGAGGGTTAAAGGTGACAATTTCGCTTAAAATGGGAGCAATTAAATATTCAGAGCGAGCTTTTTCGGTATTGATGGCAATAGCAAGCGGTGCAAATCGCTTTAAGGCTTCAGTCAAGAATGCGCTGGGAGCGATTGGCTCAAAATCAACCAATTTCTCAACAGTTATAATCTGACTAATTCCCAAAGGAATCAATTTGTCAAATGAAGTGAAATCGCTGTAAGACATAGCATTAAAAATTTAAAAGTCAAAATGTTTCTTCTATTTTAAGTCATAAGGTTGGCGATCGCACCTTGTCTTTTTTCACCGACAGGGCGATCGCACTTTTGGGCTAGACGTTAAAGCGGGTGACTCGTCGCCATCATCACCAAAAATCAAATTTTAAACAGAAGTACGATCGCCCTTCCTCCACCTCTTCAACAACTCCGGCGTCACCAAACCTTGCGGAAAAAATATCGTCCCCAACACAATCAGCACCCCAAAAACAATTAACCGCCCATCCCGCAGAAATTGTGCCAACCAAACCGGCAATCCCTGAATAGTCGCCATCCCCCTCAAAACCTCCGGCAAAGCAGTAAACACCATCCCACCCAAAACTGCTCCCAGAAAACTTCTGCTACCACCAATCAACACAGAAGTCAAGTAAATAATACTAGCATCAAAAGTACCTTGACGCGCGTTCCAAGTATTCAGGAAATGGGCACTAACTGCACCCACAACCCCAGCTAAAACAGCACCTAACGTGAAAGCCAAAACTTTATAAAAAGTTGGGTTAATGCCGATCGCATCCGCCGCCAACTCATCAGCGCGAATCGCCGCAAAAGCCCGCCCCACCCGAATCCGTTCCAGCCGATAGACAATTGCCATACTTACCAACAGTAAAGGTAGTACAATCCACAAATACTCGATCGGCGTCGCAAACGGTTGCGGAATCCCAAAAATGCCCACAGCCCCGCCAGTGATGTCCAGATTCAGCGATAAAACCCGCAAAATTTCCACAAAAGCAATAGTTGCGATCGCCAAATAAATCCCACTCAACCGCAGCGCCGGAATTCCCACTAAAATACCCAGCAATCCCGAAACAGCCCCTGCAATTATCATCTCCAATAACAGCAATGGCAGAGGGAACAAACCCCCTGTCTGTTGAAACACGGTTGTAGACAAAATCGCCGAAATATACCCACCTAAAGCATAAAAACCAGGGCTAGCCAGAGACAACTGTCCCGTCATTAAAGGCAAATACAGCGACATTCCCAACATTGCACCCACCAACATCGAGACAATCAGAAACCCATAAGTAGTAAAAAATGCAGTCATAACTTTCTTTATTTCTTAGTTCCTCTCTGCTAGGAGGAGAGTTTGACAATAAGCCCTTTCAAGATCCGAATCCTCTTACACCTTTTGATTCAAACGCTTCTATTTCTCAGTCCCCCTCTCCTGGGACGAAAGTTTGACTCTTAAGCCATTTGATTTCAATAACCGAATTATCAACCGGGCAACGAACTTACACCTTCTGAATCAAACGCCGTCCAAACAAACCCTGCGGCCTAACCAATAGCATCATAAACAATATGCCAAAAGCAACAGCATCCTTATAAGCCGAAAAATCTCCAGGCACAAAAGCCTCCACCAAACCAATTATAAACCCACCCAAAACAGCCCCAGGAATACTCCCCAACCCACCCAGCACAATCACCGCCAAACCCTTCAAACCAAAAGCAATCCCAAAATACGGCCCAGCAATACTCACACTAGAACCCACCAAACTCCCCGCCAAACCAGCCAGAAAACTGCTCACAAAAAACGTCAAAACAATATATCTGTCAGTATCAATACCCAAGAGACTAGAAGTAGTAGCATCTTCAGCCACCGCCTGCATTGCTTTGCCAAATTTAGTGAAATTTATTAAGTAAGTTAGAAGACTAACAATCGCAATAGCTACGCCAAAAATCACTATTTGAACAGTGCGAATAGGAATCTGTTTATCCGCCGTACCAAAGTTAATAGCTGCCGGGAAATTGCCGTAAGTATTAGTAGGAAAAGTGTAAATTTCTGCACCGACAAGATACTGGATGATATTGGCGATCGCCACCGCCGCCCCCAAACTAGAAACCACCGTCAGCAGAGGATCTGAGTTTCTGTGGCGCAAAGGCAAAAAAGCAACTCTTTCAACAATTACTCCCACCAAACCAGCCAGCGTACTGCCCAAAATTAGCGCCACAGCAAAAGGAAACTGCACAGGAATTCTCGCATTAGCCAACAACCCGTTGAAACCAAAAGCACCGCCCATCAACGCATAAGTGAAATAAGCACCCAAAGTAAACACTGCACCGTGAGCAAAATTAATAATTCCGAGAATAGAGAACACTAGGGTGTATCCCAGGGCAAAAATAGCATACACGCTGCCGATCGACAAACCATTCAAAAATTGTTGCAGAAACAGAGTTAAGTCCATCACCAGTTAAGAATTGAGCCTCACACCGCAATCATTCAACAACAAAAAACATACAATTTTTACTCTGACTTCTGACTTCCCCCCAAGGGGGGGGCAGGGGGGGAGACTTCAGAGTCACACTCAATAACTCATCCGTGTATCCGTGTTCTGAGTTCATTTCAAAAACTCAAATTTACCGTTAGTACCATCAGCATCCATTTTTATCTGTGCCACATAAAACTCTTTCTGATTGATTTCACCTTCCGGCGTAAAAGAAATTTCCCCCAGAGGCGTATCGTACTTTCCACTCAACAACTGCTGATTCAAATTTGTACGCAATTCTGCTAAAGGCTTTTGGCTAACCTTCGACTTAGCATTAATTTCTTTTAATGACTCAACAAAAACTTGTACACCAGTAAAAGCTTGAGCGCTAAACTGAGGTGGTTCCTTCTTAAATTGAGCGCGATAAGCATCACGAAAAGCCTTATTAATCTCATTCTGATATTCCGGGCTGTATGCTTGGGCAATTAAAACTCCATCACACAGTGCTTTGCAAACCGAAAATACATTGGAAGTATTCAGACCGTTGCCCCCAATGATAACCCCTTTGTAGCCCAACTCCCGCAACTGCTTAATTAAATTGCCTCCATCTGCGGCCAACCCAGAAATAATTATCAAATCGGGCTTGACATTTATCCCATTAGTGGCTTGAGATTGGAAATCTGTATCAGTAGTCAAGAATTTTTGGACTGTTGCCAATTCCAGTCCCATACCTTTAACCGTTGTCTGAAAAGTTTCAGTCTCAGATTTGCTAAAAGCATCATTCTGAGCAAAAAACACGGCTACTTTCTTAATATTGGGATTTTGCTTCAGGGCCGCTTTAACTGCATTAGGTGCTACCACGGCGACAGGCGCGGAGACTCGGGCGACATAATCGCCAATCTGGGGAATGCCTTTAGCGGTGTTGGATGGTGCGAGTACGGGAATTTTTGCCCGATCGGCGATCGGATCGGCACTAAAAGCCTGCTGCGAGAGAGTTGGGCCCACAATACCCACCACCTTATCCTGATTGATCAGAGTATTGAAGGCATTGATCGCCCCTTGTTCATCTCCACCCGTATCTTGGAACACCAGTTTAATCGGCGTCCCATCCACACCGCCCTTATCGTTGAAATACTTCTCAGCAATTTTCGCCCCAGCCACCTGTTCCTGACCGAGTAAAGCCACATTGCTAGTTTGCGCCACCCCAACCCCAATGGGAATAGCGGTAGAGTTCCCCGCAGCCGAACCCTGTGGCGAAGTTGCCGGAGATGGCGAAGTACCTGGAGATACTGTAGTCGATGTCTGGGGAGTGTTCGTCTGAGTGCAAGCCATCAGCAGTGAAGCGCAGGTAACGAACAAGGCACTAGGGAGAGGGGCAGGTTTTTTCATGAGCGGGCGATCGAACACATCATATATAGATCATCTCCACTATATAGACCATCTCTATATAGAACATCTATATGTGCAAATATTCTACCGATTGGGGCGAGAGACCCCGGTCAAAAACCGTATTTAGGGGTCAGGAAGTAGCCCCTTGCCCTAAAGAGGAATCAGCCAGCGGAGGCTCAAGCGGTGCTGACAGGTCAAAACCCTTACGGTGTATGGCTTCAAAAAAAACTTTAAAATCTTTGCGCAAAACGCTTGACAACTCTGGGGAGAGTTGATACATTAATAAAGCGCCAGAAGAGAAGCGGTTCACTGAACCGCCAACTCAAGGCAAAAAACTGAACCTAGAAAAAAGAATAGTTTG
>NZ_JANMZH010000307.1:0-1491 GCF_031383065.1 Microcoleus sp. OTE_8_concoct_300
AATCCCCCCGTGGTTGCCCTTAGATGCTGGGGTAGGCACGGGGCACTACCCCTACAAATCCTCATGAATGATTTAGGATTGCTATAGATACTGTAAGAAATTAGTTTGCTATTTTCTACTGTACCTCATAACAGCGGAAACTGCTGTATTGGTTCTGATGAGCAAAGTTTTCAGTTGATTTTTAAAATATGCCAACCCAAGTTATTCAAGCCCAACCCACAAAAAATCCTTTTTCAGATTTTATTCAATTTTGGGGCGATGTCAAAATTGTCGCCGGGTCTTACTGGTATCCAACCAAGCCAGGAGAAAGAGCATTCTCAGATGTTATTCGTAGCTGGGTAAAACTGATTCTCCTGATACTACTAATAGTCGGTCTTGTAGGTACAACTGCTTATAATAGTTTCGTTAATCGCTATTTGGTTGATAGTCTAATTCAAGACAAAGATTATTCTAAATTTATCAATATTTTAATAACAAATATTGTTGTACTTGTCTGCCTAACGCTTTTAGCAGGACTTTCTAAATTTGTCAGAAAACAAATTGCGCTTGATTGGTATAAATGGCTTAATGATCAGATTTTAGATAAGTATTTAAGCAATCGAGCTTATTATAAAATTAATTTTCAAACAGATATTGATAACCCAGATCAGCGATTATCACAAGAAATTGAACCTGTCACTACTAATGCTTTAAACTTTTCAGCTACTTTTTTGGAAAAAGTTCTAGAAATGATTACTTTTTTAGTAATTGTCTGGACAATTTCCCAAAATATTGCGCTAATTCTGATTGGTTATACGTTGATAGGCAATTTAATTGCTATTTACTTAAATCAAGAATTATCTAAAATTAATCAAGAGGAACTCTCATTTAAAGCTGACTACAGTTATGCCTTAACACACGTGCGTAATCACGCCGAATCCATAGCTTTTTTTCAAGGAGAAAGCCAAGAATCAAATATACTTGCACGGCGATTTATTAATCTTATCAAGAATACGGAACGTAAGATAGGTTGGGAAAGAAGTTTAGAATTTTTTAATAGAGGGTATCAATCTATTATCCAAATATTTCCCTTTTTAGTACTTGCACCGTTATATATTAAAAATGAAATTGATTTTGGACAACTTGGACAAGCAGCTTTAGCTTGTAATCTATTTGCTATTGCTTTGGGAGAATTAATTAATCAATTTGGAACTGCTGGACAATTTTCTAGTTACGTTGAGCGTTTATCTGAATTTTCAAATGCTTTAGAAAAATTAAGTAAACAACCAGAAAATCTCAATACTATTAAAACAATAGAAGAAAATCAATTTTCTTTTGAGAATGTCACTTTACAAACACCCAACTATGAACAGCTAATTGTAGAAAATTTGTCTTTTTCTGTTCAACCTGGAGAAGGCTTATTAATTGTCGGCCCTAGTGGTAGAGGTAAAAGTTCTCTACTGAGAGCGATAGCTGGGTTATGGAATGCAGGAACTGGTCGTTTGGTGCGAC
>NZ_JANMZH010000318.1:0-1093 GCF_031383065.1 Microcoleus sp. OTE_8_concoct_300
AACTCCCCAGACGTTCTCTGCCTCCAAGAAACCAAAGTTACAGACAAAGACTTCCCCCTAGAACCCTTCATCAACCTCGGCTACAACTGCTACATTTCCGGTCAAAAATCCTACAACGGCGTCGCCATTTTTAGCCGATCGCCCCTAACGCAAATCAGCACCGGATTTGCCCCCATTCTCGGCGACGAAACCGCAGGTATTTTTGACGAACAAAAACGCCTAATAGCCGGGGTTATAGACGATATTAGCATTATTTGCGTATACGTTCCCAACGGTTCCGAAGTCGGCAGCGAGAAATATGAGTACAAACTAAAGTGGCTCAAACTGCTGCAAGAATACCTCAAAATAGCACTAGACAAAACCCCAAAATTGTGCATTTGCGGCGACTTCAACATCGTCCCGGACGATCGAGATATCCACAATCCCAAAGCCAATGCTAACTCCGTCGGCCTATCAGTAGCCGAGCGCCTCGCACTAACAGAAATCATAGAATTAGGATTAAACGACCCCTTTCGCAAATTCACCACAGAAGGCGGTCATTATAGCTGGTGGGACTACCGCGCCGCCGCATTTCCCCGCAACAACGGCTGGAGAATCGACCACCATTATCTCAGCTTTCCCCTGTACGAACAAGCAAAAAACTGTACAATAGACATTGCTCCCAGAAAATTAATCAAACCCAGCGACCACGCCCCCGTAATTGTCGAAATTTGATTTATAAGTTATAAGGTTAATAGCAACTGAGATATTGCACCATTCTCAATAAGCCTTTTATGGGCGGGCAGGATGCCCACCCCACAAGAAAATTCACTCTTTGTGGAACACGCATCTTACCTGTTCTTGAGAAATGTGCAAGATGTAAGTAACAACCAACAACCAAAAATCATGTTCTTAGTAACCGGAGCAACAGGCGCACTAGGCCGCCGAATTGTACGAGAAATCAGACAGCAAGAGAAGCCTGTCCGCGCATTCGTTCGCCTCGCATCTCGCTACTCAGAACTAGAAAACCGAGGCGCCGAGATTTTTATCGGCGACTTGAAACAAGACAAAGATATTAAAAAAGCCTGCCAAGGAGTGCAATACATCATCAGCA
>NZ_JANMZH010000418.1:0-12629 GCF_031383065.1 Microcoleus sp. OTE_8_concoct_300
GACTGCCCAGCCGAGTTCTGGTGTACCGGACACAAAAGCCAGCGCACCTGCAACCCAGAGCAAGAGTGCCATGAAATGGGTCAACTGATCGGTGAAGCGGAGTAATAGCGATCTTCTGGCTGGTTCGGGCAGTTCATTAAACCCGTAATGCTTGATTCTGATTGCTGTTTCTGCCTCTGAAAGTCCCTTTTCTGAAGTTGACAAAGTTTCGTAGACTTGCTGGGTCGATAGTGTCCAAACAGGTGAATGAGATGCCATACAGAATCAACAAGTTGCCTCATAAGTTTGCTGCACGGTTGATGAGAGCGCTCCTATGGGTTCTTACTGCTGACTCCATCAGTCGTGCGTCCGCTCATTTCACTCGCGTCGATGCGGTAGATTGCAATTACCTCTGAACGTCCCTGAGAATCAGTCCAGGTTCGATTGATCGCAGGTGAAAGCATGGGATTGCGCTCTTTAACGAGGTACATTACCCGATCGATATCTTCCTGCTCAGTCAGGCGCGAGGCTCGACCATTGACGATCGCGCTGCGCCAATGAAGCGGCTCGCGTATTTCTTCAACCTGCAAACAAATTTCTGGATTTGCATCAAGATCGTGAGTCTTCATGCCGAGCGTTGTAAACAGGTAAATGTCCTCTTCTTCGAGATAATAATTCATTGGTATCACGTAGGGCTTGCCTTCGTGTATGCAGCCCAGATGACCGTATCCTACTTTGTGTAGGAGTTCGTGTATTTCTTTTTGCCCCATTTCATCAATATCTAACATTAGTATTTTCCTAAAGGTTTAGTTAATTAGTAGTATTCAAGAGAAATAGTCCAAGCTTTACATCTGTCATTAGATAGAGTCGATATCTGAAAGTCAATTATCGGAGTCAATAGCCTGTTGAAAAAGCGATCGCCTCGCAAATCCTCTGCGCGCCTAATTGATGCTTTTTTGCCCGCAGCTACGCTAGCAACAACCAAACAGGCCGTGACTAGGGCGATCGACCTCGATCGTTAAAAAAATTGGCAAGGGTTAAGCTGTTGTGCATCTAATTTGACAGTCAATTTTTCTACAATTCTTGTGGGACGGGCATCCTGCCCGTCTCTGTATTCAATTTAGATGCGTAGCAGCTTATACCAATTCCTGAGCGAAGAAATCTTCCTGTTTTTATTGATTCTAATTACCCATGACCGTAAAGTCTCATTCTCCTTGGTGGAAGTCTGCTGTTATTTATCAGACTTATCTACGCAGCTTTCAGGACTCGAACGGAGATGGCATCGGTGATATCCCTGGCATTATCCAACGACTGGATTATTTAGAATGGCTTGGGATAGATGCCATCTGGGTGACACCATACTATCCCTCTCCCATGGCCGATTTTGGTTATGATGTTAGCGACCATACAAATATTGACCCTGTCTTTGGAACCCTTTCAGATATAGATAGCTTGATAGGACATTTGCACGATCACAATCTCAAGGTCTTGATTGACTTTGTTGCCGCGCATAGTTCCGATCAGCACCAGTGGTTTATTGAATCTCGCAGTTCGCGTTCTCATCCCAAGCGAGACTGGTATATATGGAAAGATCCAAAGCCAGATGGTAGTCCTCCCAATAATTGGCTAGGACGTTTTGATGGGCTTTCGGGCTGGGAATGGGATGCTCAAACAGAGCAATACTATCTACACTCGTTTCTCAAGGAGCAGCCAGATATCAATTGGCGTAACCCCGATGCTAAACAGGCGATGTTGGATGTACTACATTTTTGGTTGCAGCGAGGCGTGGATGGAATTCGAGTTGATGCCGCCTATCGCGCCTTCAAGGATTCGCAGTTTCGAGATAATCCGGTGAATCCCGACTGGCATCCCGGCATGGAACCATCGGATCGCCTGTTTGAAGTCTTCAGTAAGAATATACCGGAAATTCACGATTTCAATCGCATACTGCGGACGCTTGTAGATGGGTATGACGATCGTCTTTTAATAGGTGAACTATATAAGTCCCTAGAAGAAATTATCAAGCACTATGGGTCAAATAATGACGAATTTCATTTACCTCTCAATTCAGAATTGATGTCATCTGATTTTGAGTGGAACGCAGAGTCCGTCCGAGAAGTTGTCGATCGTTACGAGAGACTGCTGCCCGAAGGCGCATGGCCCAATTGGACATTGGGTAATCATGACAAGCATCGCGTCGCCAGCAGAATAGGGATTTCTCAAGCCAAAATCGGCATGATGTTATTGCTCACCCTTCGCGGTACACCAACGATCTACTACGGAGAAGAACTGGGAATGGAGGACGCCTGGATTCCCTCCGAGCATATCCAAGATCCTTGGGAAAAAAAATCTCCCGGTATTGGGGTGGGACGCGATCCTGAGCGCACACCGATGCTCTGGGATGGCTCTGCTAATGCCGGCTTCTGTTCAGAATCAGTCCAGCCCTGGTTACCCATCACTCATGACTACAGCAATATCAATGTCAAGGCCCAGAAGCATGACTCTCGGTCATGTCTCTCACTGACCCGCGCACTGTTGCGCTTGCGTCGGCAACAACCGGCACTGCAGCTTGGTGACTACATTTCTTTATACTCACCATCACAGCTTTTCTGCTATCGACGCTTTGACGAGGAATCGGATCTCGTTGTGGCCTTGAACTTCAGTTCAGAATACCAGGAATGGATATTACCGATCGAGTTTCGTAACCAGTCAAAAGTTCTCCTCTCTACATTCATGGATCGCCAGGGAGGGCAACTGGGACACACCCTTGAGCTACGAGGAAATGAAGGTCTGATCGTCCAGCGCAGCCATCAATCGCAATCACCTCATACCGAGGATAAAAGATGAGCTATTAATGTATTGCTCATGTATAATCATCAAAGCTTTGCAGCTCCCATCCACCTAAACTATCCCCACTCCTCCTTGTGATCATGAATACTGAGCGCACGATCGTTTTTTCCACAAAGCATCAAGTGACCATGAAAGATCAGGTCACGCCAGATATTGGCAAAGATTCGGTGTTCATGGATTTATTTCAGCAGGTAAAGCCCTACACAATGACCAGCATAGAGGCACTCTTTGCGCTTTATACATCGGTGAACTATGTCCTCGATCGCGAGATACCCGGTGATATTCTGGAGTGCGGAGTTTGGAGAGGAGGAAGTGCTTTACTTGCTGCCTTGATTATGAAAGCCCGAAACGTTAGCGATCGCCAGCTATATCTGTATGACACATTTCAGGGTATGCCAACCCCCACTGAATTTGATGTGGACAAATATGGACGTACCGGCTTTGAAATGATGGAGCAATATGGGGACGACATTGGTTGGTGTTACGCTTCATTGGAAGATGTTCAAGCAGCTTTCTGGATCCATAATTTTGAGTTTGAGATTCATTTTGTTCAAGGAGATGTCATTGAGACATTGGAAAAGATTAAGCCAGAAGTCATCTCTGTTTTGCGTCTAGATACCGATTGGTATGAATCCACAGCCCTTGAGTTTCAGCTTCTCTACCCTCGACTCTCCACAGGGGGCGTTCTGATCGTTGATGACTATGGTTGTTGGGCTGGATCGCGCAAAGCCACAGATGACTACTTCCGTGAGGTGCCTGGGCCAATGCTGACACGCATTGATAAGGAAGTGCGCCTTGGAATCAAGATTTAGACTGATGATTTCCCAGTAAACTGTGGGGGGTCTAGTGAACTCTCCTGGTAACATATCTATCAGATTAAGAAGAGATTTAAGAATAGATATGTTGCCCAATTTTAGAAATGCAGTGCACAGTCTATGTCAGTGGAATCAAGAAAGGAAGCGAGTTGAGGCTTATGCAAATTTCTGAAGAACCTGTTTTCCTCACCTTGTGCGACGCAGGTAGTCCGCAGGTTCAGCCACTGTATTCATCATTGCAGGGTAACTTGCGTATCCTCGATAATTACTGTCCGCGACTGGGACTCCTCTCAAAGATATTCAAGGTTCGCGACTTCTTAGCTTCTGATACCGATATTGCTGACGACGCAATCATCGTCTTTACGGATGCCTATGATGTCCTGTGCATTCGTTACGATCCTGCCGGATTGGCAGCAGATTTCAGTGCCACAGGTAGAGATATTATTGTCGGTGCCGAAACTGTATTCTGCCACCACAGTGCCGATGTACTTCCCTTCTTTTTGTCTAACTATTTAGGGCATCCAGCAAAGTATCTCAACAGTGGCTTTATTATTGGCTACAAATGGGCTTATCTCCGTATGCTTAACTATATTGCCAGTAATTTTGTGGATAAATACATGATGGATTGCCGTCAGAATGACCAGCGTGTAATTTCGCGATTTATGTTAGAAAACTCTGAACTGGGTCTGTTGAACATGGATATCGACAGCAGGTTCAAATTATGCTATACCCACACCTACGACAATAATCCACTATGCTGTGACAATTTGGTGTCTTATTTTGTCCATGTAACCTGGCTTCCCCTGGAAATACAGAAACAAGCGTACCAGGAGATACGGAGAGTTTTCAATATTTAGAAATTTCAGCAGGGCTGATTCAAAATTGGTCAAATGAGCCTGGAAATCAAAACCCTGCCGTAGAAATGGAGCCTTCCTTATCAATCGCTATCTATAGGATAACAAGTAATGAAACTTGTCATTGTACGCCATGGGGAAACCGAGTGGAATGTACAGCATAAGGCTACGGGGCAACTCGATAGTCCATTGACACCCAAAGGAATCAGGCAGGCCCATGCCATTGCCGATCGCTTACAGCGTCTTTCATTCACCACTTTATACAGCAGCGATCTGGGTCGTGCTGTTCAAACAGCCAATATCATTGCTGAAGTATGTGGAAAGAAAGTCATTTTTGACCCGCAATTACGAGAGTGGAACATGGGAATATTTGAGGGATTAACAGTCTCTGAAATGGACAAGAAGTTTCCACAAGACCGGCAAGACTATGAACGTATTGGCTTTGAATACGTCATCCCACAAGGAGAAAGTTTAAGGCAATGTAGGGACAGAGGCTGTCGTGCCCTGAATGCGATCGCTGAACGACATTTAGATGAAACCGTTGTGGCGATCGCTCATGGTTGTGTCTTGATGGTTTTTTTTGAAATGGTGCTTGGTCTCCCACCTGGAAATAGTTGGCGCTTCAAGCTGTATAATGCGAACCTCTGCACTTTTGAGTATGTTAACGGGCGCTGGAGTCTTATTGTCTGGAATGATGTGAGTCATCTCGAAAATATAGAGACCTTCAGTAAGGATTCAGCTATAAGCTTGAGGAATTAAAGAAGGGGTCTGTACAGTAGGGTTAACCATAGCTTGTAGAGATTGTTGAAATTGACGCTTAATACTACTTCCTTCTCTTTTCCAGCTCACAGACATAAAATTCTTCAAGTCGTTGTATGTGATTCTTGATGTCGTATCGTTGGGCACAGAGAAAGGCGTTGTTAACGATCTTTTCTCTAAGGCACGAATCGCTTAAGAGTGCTAGGATACCTTGGGCAATTTGAGCGCTGTTCTTGTAATCCACAACCCAGGCATTCTCTTTGTGTACAGCATGATCCAAAGCACTACCTGCAAGAGTAATAACAGATGGAACTCTAGAAAGCATTGCTTCTACATAGACTTGACCGAACGTCTCTTGAATAGAATCAGTAGGCACATGAACAAAAATATCAAATAATCTGAACAGGGCAAAAAGATCCTCTTCAAATGGGATTTCAATATAGCTATGCTCAGGCAATTGCGCCAACTTGTCTGTGATGCTGATAATCTCCTCGTATTGAGGCGCAACGATGTCTTCTTTACGCGCATTACGAATTTGCTCCTCCAGGTTGGCACGATTTGTATGTGTCCCTGAAAGAACTAAGATTGCATTGGGATAAGTTTCGAGAACCTGCTTGTGTGCTTCAATGACGTATTCAACTCCTTTCCATCTGACATACCTCGCAGCCACACCGATAACAGGGCCGTGATGATTTGCTAGATACTTAGAGCGCAATTTATCAATGCGCGAACTGTCTACATTCTCAAATTCACTAATATCAAATCCCGTTGGTATAATTGTGATTTTATCATCTGGTATGCCGTCTTCTATCATGCCTTGTTTGCTTGTGTGGGTAACACCAATAATATTGGTGGCACATTCCCATATCAAGCGATGCTTGCTGGGAGCGTGACGCGAATAGTATTTAATCGAAGGATGTTCCCTGGTGAAGATTCGTACTGGAATATGGGCGTAATAAGCAGCTTGCATTCCAGCCAAGCTGCCGGCGAACCAATGAGTATGAACAATATCGGTTTTATTTCCGATCAAGTGTTCATAGATAAATTTGACGATCTCTGGGGTATTGCTATAATCCTGATAGGAAGCAACAGTGCAAGGAACATTAATCTGGCTTAAAAAGGAGATCATAGGATCGCCTTCATTAAGAATGATATAGTCAATTGCGAACTTACTCTTATCGATACATTTGGCGACCAATTCAAAGGGAACCCAACGAATATGGTGCGTAAAGATATAGGTAATTTTAATTTTCTGCTCTGGTCTGGTCATAACTGTGGAACTGGTAGTCTTTGTATAGGTGATTAGGTATATTGGGATTCTCTAGCCAGCTCTGGCGGAAATAGGCTCGATATCTAGCAAAAGTCTTCCTCTTGCAATTTACGGCAGCCGTTCAGTCACGGGACAATGTAGTTATACTGAATTTTACCAGAAGATGCACAATGTGAAGTTAAATTTCCATTTAACTCGACATTGTTGTTTAAAAGAAACATCCTTTCGGCCTCTTGGGAAATAGTAAAAGAATACCTGCAAGGTATTGAGGTAGAATAATTGAAGGGTTCCAGGAGGATTTGGGATCGACTCCCTCTCTTGATGTACAGATAGAACCGATCGAATCTTGGTGCTGCTGCGAATCAAGCTTAGAGATGTGTAGATTCCCTACTGTACTTTCCCCTAAACAAGGGATTGAGGCTTAAATGGGCTACACTTGGCGCATGATTATTGCTACACAGCGCATCCAACAAGTCCATCCTGCTGTCTGCTCGTTTTTTGAACTGGCTGTGCAACTCACCTCGGAACTTTTGGAATTCAGTCTCTGTTAGAATTATTGGCATAATTAATTTTGGGATGATGACCTTTATCGTTATTGAAACCGTAATTATCCCTTCTTACTTCGCGTTCATCCTTTTTTAGTTTCATTCTTATCCAAAGTCCAACAACTATCAGTGTACGTTTTTGAGACACAGATTTTGAGATAAGTTTTGTAACAGTTTGTGGTGGCGTTAAGCCTGTTTCTGGTTGGAGGAGGTGTTGCAAAAACGGTCGTTTTTGCGGCAGTTTCTTTGCGGAAAGTTAGCTCAAGCCGATACGATGTTTGATTTGTGAAGGGTCGATGAGGCCATTATTAAGTAAACTCAGCGAGATTTTAATTGATTAATGCGATCGTGCGGTAGGGGCGGGTTTTACCAACAATATTTGAGTCTCACAAACAATCTATAAAAACCCGCCTCCACCCAACCAATAACCCAGATTAACATGAGTCTTTGGGCTGGGGCGGGTTTATTATATTTTTTGTTTCTGACAGAGATGGTTGGTGAAACCCGCCGCTACAGATTTGGCTAATAATTAATAACTATTTTGTCGCCCAAGCTGGGGCGGGTTTATTATATTGTTCGTTTCTGACAGAGATAGTTGGTAAAACCCGCCCCTTGTATGTTAAAAGAGTAAGTTAGTCGATCGAGCTGTCACTCAGGCGCTCGAGCTGTCACTCAGGCGCTCGAACCGATGTTCTCGATCAAACCAATGTAGGTGATAGAACCCATGTAGGTAGCATCAGCCTTAGCGAGTAAATATCAAGAAACTCTTCAAGTTTCTTACTTTAAGATCGAGAGATAGTAGAAAGTGTAGTCAAGGACATCAGCAATCGGTGAAGTTGGCTCGCCCCTTAGACTAAAACAAGTCTGGTGTGTAGATAAGCGGACATTTTTGATGACAGGCGCACTCTAAGCACAGGCGGTATCTTAGGCTCTCGTTTTCATGAGAAAGCCTGCATTTACAAGGTTAGTTCTATTGCCTGTTTGGTTCTTTCACACTCAGGGCAGACCATCCGCAAACCATGACATCCAAAGTTTTAGGCATAGACATCAGTAAAAAAGACTTTCATGTCGTTTTACTCAAAGAAAGTGGTGGCACCAAACTCAAAAAATTCACCAATAATACCGCAGGTTTTGAGAGTTTACATTCTTGGTTCAAACAACTTGGTGTTGAGGAACTTCAGGCTTGCATGGAAGCCACCAGCATCTATGGAGAAGCCTTGGCAGAATTTCTCTACCAAGCCGGATATCAGGTCAGTATAGTCAATCCAGCTCGGATTAAAGGGTTTGCTAAAAGCGAACTCCTGCTTACCAAAACAGACTCCGTAGATGCAGCACTGATTGCCCGTTTTTGTGCGGCTGTTAAACCCTAATTCTGGACGCCTACGGCACCAGAAGTTAAAGAATTACAAGCTGGCGTTGCGACGACTAGATTCCTTAAGGGAAATGTTTACTGCCGAACAAAACCGTCGGGAAACAGCCACAGCAAATGTTGCTGCCCTTACCCAGGAACATTTGGAGTACCTCAAACAACAACAAGCACAGATAAAACAATTAATTAGTGACAATTTTGACCGACATCCGCATTTGAAACAGCAGCGCGACCTTTTAACATCAATTCCCGGAATTGGAGATGTGACAGCTTCTGTATTTTTAGCTGAAATTGGTCGGATTGAGGATTACAAGAACGCCCGTCAATTAGCTGCTCATGCAGGTTTAACTCCCTGTGAACGCCGTTGAGGAACGAGTGTTCGTGGCAAAACACGTTGATCTTGCACGGGCAATGTCCGACTGCGAAAAGCATTGTATATGCCGGCGGTAGTGGCAATGCGTCACAATCCGTTACTCACAGCCACTCGCTGTGCGATTATTGGGTCGTGGAAAGGTCAAAATGCAGGTGATTGGTGCTTTGATGCGGAAGTTAGTACATTTGGCTTTTGGGATTTTAAAATCTCAAAAGCCTTTCGACCCCAATTATTTACTTGCTACCCCTTGACAGTTCAAGACAGTATCTACAGCATCAAAAACACTCTTATTATTTCTTAGTCTCTTAGACAGGGACTTCCCTTGACAAGACGCGGTTGAAACCGCCAGTATATCCAGAGGCTTAGGTAAAAATTATATCTTGGGTGAGGTTGGTCACACCTGAGTGCGATTGCCTTTTTGTCTGTTATACGCAGTCATCTAAAAAAAATAGTATAAATCTATACCTACAAATCCCCGATCGAGGGTTATATTGAAAAAGATCAGAAAATACAGTAAAATTGCGATAAATAACCAAAGAGTAGCCATCCAAAGCACTCAAAGGTAAAAATTATCAAAAAAAAAAAGACAAGTATCAATTAGACAGAAAATAATGAGGTGAAACCCCTTGCAAAAATTAGCCAGCAGAGAAAAGCCGATAGACTTTGGGGAAAAATCCATAGCAGAGAACACCCAAAAGGCTCAAACCTTGTACGATCGGGGCAACGCCCTAGAAGCAATGGGACGCTTGTCAGCAGCGATCGAATCTTGGGAAAAAGCGATCGAACTAGAACCACAATTTTATGAAGCGTGGTACAACCAAGGCGTAGCCCTCAGAAAAGTGGGACAGCTAGAAGAAGCTGTGACAGCCTACAACAAATCCCTAAAAATCAAACCAAATAATCCAGAAGCGTGGTATAATAGGGCCAACGTTTTGCGGAAGCTCAACAGACTCTCAGAAGCGATCGCCTCCTACGAAAAGGCGATAAATTTTAAGCCAGACTACCACGAAGCTTGGACGAACCGCGGCAACACCCTCGTCAGCTTAGAAAAATTATCAGAAGCGCTCGCATCCTACGACAAAGCGATCGAACTCAAACCAGACTACTGCGAAGCTTGGTACAACAAAGCATTTACCCTCAGAAAATGCAACGAAAATACAGCGGCGATCGCATCCTACGACAAAGCGATCGAACTCAAACCAGACTTGCATCAAGCCTGGTACAACCGTGGGTTAGCCCTAACGGATGAAAAACTCTACCCGGAAGCCGTCGCCTCTTTCGACAAAACCCTGGAACTGTGGCCGAAGTCCGCCGAAGCTTGGAACAAACGCGGCACGGCGCTGGCACAAATGGGACAATTTGAAGCAGCGATCGCATCTTGGGACAAAGCCCTCGCACTCAAGCCAGACAACAGCGAAACCTGGTACAACCGCGGCTTAGCCTTGGCTAACTTAGAACGCTTTGAAGAAGCAGTCGCCTCTTGGGACAAAAGCCTAGAGTTGCAGCCAGAAAACACCGAAGCCTGGTACAACCGCGCCGTCGCCCTCAAAAAAATTCAACGATTTACCGAAGCCATCGCCTCCTACGATAAAATTATCGCACTCAAACCCGACGATCCAAATCTGTACTATCAAAAAGCTTGCCTTTACGTCCTAGAAAAAGAAGCAGGCGAGCTCACAAACAACCAGGAAGTTGTGGCCGCTAGCATAGCCAAAGCGATCGAAAACTTGTCAAAAGCGATCGAACTAAATCCGAAGAAATACCGGAAACTGTACAAAAATGACTCGAAATTGCGTACAATACGAGAAGAAGTGCGGTTTTTAGCTTGATTTCAGGGTAGCAATGATTGATGGATACCAATGCCGCACTGCAACCTTTGTAGGCAAAACATCACCATAAACCCAATCATGCAAACCCTAGACAAAACTCAAGCAAAATTTGCTCAACTGGCAGCCCACCTCAGAGAAGTTAACGACATCGAATCAGCTTCGTCGCTGCTGCACTGGGATCAAGCAACCTATATGCCCGCCAAAGGTGCCAATGCCAGATCCCGCCAGTTGGCCACCCTCAAACAAATATCCCATGAAAAATTTACCGACCCCAAAATTGGCGAACTCCTAGAAGACTTGCGTTTCTACGAACAAACCCTCCCCTACGACTCCATCCCAGCCAGTCTGATTCGCATCGCCCGCAGAGACTACGAGCACGCAGCTAGAGTCCCCGCAGCCTTCATGTCCGCACTCTGCCGCCACCAAGCCGACTGCTACGAAGCTTGGGCAACAGCCAAAGCAGCCAACAACTTCGCAGCCGTTGAGCCCTATCTAGAAAAAACCCTAGAATTAAGCAGGCAGTACGCCGACTTTTTCCCCGGATACGAACACATCGCCGATCCTTTGATCGATCGTAGCGACTACGGCATGAAAGTATCCCTGCTGCGCCCGCTTTTCGCCAAACTGCGTCAAGAATTAGTGCCGATAGTCGAAGCCATCACCTCCCAACCTCCAGCCGACGACTCCTGCTTGCACCAAGACTTCCCCGAATCCCAGCAACTAGAATTCACCCGCACAATCGTAGAACGCATGGGGTTCGATTTCCAGCGGGGACGGCAAGACACCACCCTGCACCCATTCATGACCAACTTCTCCATAGACGACGTGCGTATCACCACCCGCGTCTACGAAGACCACCTGGATCAAGCACTCTTCAGCAGCATCCACGAAGCCGGGCACGCCCTCTACGAACTCGGAAATTCGCCGGAATTTGAAGGCACGCTTCTGGCAGGCGGCGTTTCCTCCGGGCTGCACGAAAGTCAGTCGCGACTTTGGGAAAATATGGTCGGGCGCAGCCGCGGTTTTTGGGAATGTTTCTACCCGCAACTCCAAGGCGTATTTTTGCGACAGTTGGCACAGGTATCCACTGACGCATTTTACCGGGCAATTAACAAAGTCTCGCGATCGCTCATCCGCACCGACGCCGACGAAGTAACCTACAACCTCCACGTCGCCATCCGCTTTGACCTAGAATTGGCAATGCTAGAGGGGAAACTAGCAGTGCGAGACCTCCCCGAAGCCTGGAACGAACGCTATCAAACCGACCTCGGCGTTGTCCCCGCCACCGACATCGAAGGCGCCATGCAAGATGTTCACTGGTATGTTGGTACGATCGGCGGAATGTTCCAAGGTTACACCCTCGGCAACTTGATGGCCGCTCAATTCTACGAAACAGCAGTAAAAATCAATCCTGAAATTCCCGTACAAATAGAACGGGGCAATTTTACTGTACTCCACGGGTGGCTAAAACAAAACATCTACCAGCACGGCCGCAAATACACCGCCGTCGAATTGATCGATCGCGTTACCGGTTCACCTTTAACTATCGATCCTTTTGTCCGCTACATTCGCCACAAATACGGCGAATTTTATGTCATTTGAGGGAGAGCAAGTTCACATTGCAGACTTTAAAATGACGTAAAAAAAGTAGCCCCCTACAAAAAAGGGCGATACTCACAAAGTATCGCCCTTTTTCACAGCGAAAATCAAAAATCATACATAACGGAGTATCTATGTCTGAAATTTTTCAGGCTGTTATCGCCAGCGACGAACAAACCGATTTGCGTCAGTTTGTCAGAGATTTGCGGGTTTTGGGCAACAAATATTTGCTAAGAAACGACATAGTTAACGGGACTTAAACAAATTTTAAGCCCAAACAAAGCCTAAACTGGCTTTATAAGCGGAGAATACGTCCCAATTTTGGTTCAACCATTTCACAAACCTAAAAGATATGGCTGTCCGAAATGCTTCGAGTGCATAGCGTAA
>NZ_JANMZH010000415.1:0-1137 GCF_031383065.1 Microcoleus sp. OTE_8_concoct_300
GAACGAGGACGCGGTATAAAGTGCCATAGTGACCCTCTCAAGAAAGTCTGCCTATTGACAATCATACACAACGATCGAGATATTTTGCAAATATCGCAGCTTATTGAAAAAAGATTGAGGAAAAAAATTGGTTTTTGATAATTCTTGACTTTTAACAAGCTTTATGCATTGATGCAGAGGACAGAGAAGTGGTCCAGGAGTAAATATTGTTACTTCTGCCAAATGTCTCCTGCCTTCTGCATAAGCGCCGAATGCCTGGCTCCGTGATTGATGGCGCTGACGGATCAGCCAAATTTAAGTCAGAGACTCTAGATAGTCGCGCACGCGGTTGCGACGCTTGGGTTGGCGGAGTTTTTGCAAAGCTTTAGCTTCAATTTGGCGAACTCGCTCGCGTGACAAGTCGAGGGCGCGACCGATTTCTGCCAGCGAGTAGGGGTGTCCGTCGCCCAAACCAAAGCGCATCAGAATTACATCTCGCTCGCGGCTGGTTAAATCTGCAAGCAGTTGCTGCAAGTCGCGGTGCAGAGCTTCTCGCATCAGCATTTCTTCTGGAGATACGCAGTCGGTTTCGAGCAAGTCGCCCAACTCTGTATCTTTTTCGTTGCCCACTTTAGTTTCTAGAGAAACAGACCGGGGGACTCGCAGCAAAACTTCTCGGACTTGGGGCGCCGTCATGTCCAACTCGACGGCGATGTCTTCGATCGTAGCTGTGCGACCTTTTTCTTGAGAAATTTTGCGCTGGGCTTTTTTGATTTTGTTAAGTTTTTCGGTGATATGAACCGGGAGGCGGATGGTGCGGCTTTGAGTAGCTATCGCGCGCGTAATTCCCTGCCGAATCCACCAGTAGGCATAGGTGCTAAACCGATAGCCCCGCGTCGGATCAAACTTTTCTACGGCTCGCTCGAGTCCGAGAGTACCTTCTTGTATTAAATCGAGCAATTCTAACCCGCGATTTTGATATTTTTTCGCCACCGAAACCACCAGGCGCAGGTTCGCCTTAATCATGTGGTCTTTAGCTTCCACGCCTTCAGCTTGAATTCTTTCGATCGTCTCTACCGTCATCTCTGCTAACTCTGCCCACTGGCGCTTGCCTTCGGCCATAATTCGCTTGAGTTCGGGTACGTCACTGACGCCCGC
>NZ_JANMZH010000471.1:0-28493 GCF_031383065.1 Microcoleus sp. OTE_8_concoct_300
GATAAGAAGCGATCGCCTCTTCCAATCTCCCTTCCTGCTTTAGTTTGTTTGCCGCGTCAAAATAGCTTACAGTCATTGCTTGTCTCCCGCTTTCCTCAAACGTTGTTAATCATACTGTGATTTGATACTAAGGTTTATGAATATATTCTAAAGACTGCTTCTCAATCTCATCCCAAAATTCGTCCACCCATTTGATCACACCCGCAATTCCATCCTTTAAAGAAATCTCTGAATTCCATCCCAGTTCAGTACGAGCCTTGGTTGAATCTATCACATAGGCAGCATCCTGTCCTAATCGTTCGGCAACAGTCTCCGTTGACTCAGCAAACGAGCGGTTCATCGCTTCGCAAATAGTTTGCACTACTTCCCGCACAGCATACCCCCTATCGGGCGACAAATGATAAATTTCCCCCACCTGCCCTTTTTCCATCACCGCTAATTCTCCCCTAGAAACATCGCGAATATGGATATAAGACTTGACAGCGTGCCCGCCGCCGTGCAACTGAATCGTTTTACCCAGCTTCAGGTAAATTGCCGATCGCGGAATAATTTTGAAGAGCTGCTGGTAAGCTCCATACACATTGGTAGCACGAACTGTCACCAAAGGAAACTGAAAATTTTTATAGTAAGTGGATAAAAGTAAATCCGCAGCAGCTTTAGAGGCGGCGTAGGGTGTCGAAGGATTCATCGGCGCAGATTCTAGCACATTCCCTTCACAAGTTCCATACACTTCTGGAGAAGAAATGTGAACATAGCGACCCAAGTATTTTTTGTCTTTCAAGTGATTAATTAGTTGAGCCAATGCTACTGTATTCGTTTGGAACCAGTGGTCAGGATTTCTCCAACTAGGAGCAACCTCACTTTGAGCAGCAAAATTGACAATATATTCCGGTGAAAAATCGTCAATCGCCTGCAAAATCTTGGCCATATCTCGGTTAAAATCCAGTTGATGAAACTGAAACCGAGGGTTTGTATGACGCAGATAGGGGAGAAAAAGTGGCCCTTTCTCTGGAGAACGACTTATACCTATAACTTCGTTTTGGTCGTCTTCCAGAAGTAAGTCAACGAAATCGCTTCCCGAAAAAGAATTGCTACCCAAAACTGCTATTTTACGTTGATTCATGTCTCCCCCTGATAATTTTATTTATATTTTTGCCGTTTTACAATGTAATTTTCCAATCTACTCAAAGTAGATAAAAGAGTGATCGCCACTATAGCCGCAATGCTTAAACCACCAATCCCACTCTTGGGGCGTATAGAAACTTTCGCACGTAAGCTGCCAATATAGTAGGTTAGCTTTTTCGGATTCGTTCCTATAAGACTCTACCACAATATATTTGTTCCCCTTGCTGACCCGTTCTATTTCCCGCAAAGCTTTGTCAAGTTCAAAACAATACAAATTGTGGAGCGTATTAATAGAAAACACCAACTTGAAACTATTATCTTCAAAGGGCAATTCAGTAGCGTTGCAGACCTTCAAAAAAGGGCGTACCTCTTCTTTGGCGTGGCTAACACCGTATTCGGAAATATCAATACCAGTTACTTCGATTCCCGGTACAGCTTGCGTGAAGTCGTAGAGTAAAAACGCCTTGCCGCAACCCACATCAAGAATCCGATCGCCCGGTTTTAAATTATAGTGTTGAGCGATCGCATCTGCAACAGCCCGCCAGCGACCATCATATTTATAGCCACCATAGCCAACTTTGCGATCGCCGTCCCAATAATCATAATCAAATTTTTTAGCAAGCTTAGCCGCCTCAGCCTTCGGGAATTCATTCACGCGCCCCAAATAATCGCGCTGAGTTTTTTTGTGAACTGCTGATAGGAAGTCAATATAAGCCATTTAAAATTCCCTGTTTTCTTTCAGGTATTGGAGAGCGCGACGCGCTTTTTGCAATTGTACAGCTTTGTGTACTTCCCGATCGGCAACTTGCCCAGCAAAACTTCGCCTTTGGCTACCGACTGGCAAAAAGTCATTAAGCAGAATACAACACCACTTGACTCGATAAACAGGCAATAAAATCGCCATCCGCTGTCGGTGTTGTTCGGGTTCTGACAACTCAGAAACAACCGCTTCAACAAACTTGGAGTAGTAATCTAGAGAAACAGGAACCGCCGGTTGGCAAAAAAAGTCAGAAACCATTTTACCCGGATCGTCCCACCCTGCATACTCAAAATCGAGAAAGCGTAATTGCCCAGAATTGCTCAATATAGCGTTGTGAAACCCAAAATCCGATGGAGACAAACACCGATCTAAAGATGCGATTTCTGCTTCTAACTTTAGACTCCACTGACTCGCTTGTTGCACAACCCGCGATCGCACTCGTTTCCACAATTCAAACAACTCGTTGTGGATAAATTCAACAGCACAGCGATCAATCTCGGAAGATGCTTCGACTGTTTGCAACCTGACAAGACGACGTTCCACGCATTGCAGATGTTCCTCAAGGGTAAAACAAGCTTCCGATGCCTTGGGTAGATTTTGAGCCTCTGTCAGTTGCTTATAACAGTTTATTTCCCGATAGAAATTAAGTGCTTGCTCAACCGTTTCTGCAGTAACTTCCTGCGGTTCTAGTCGCCGTCCGCGGACAAACTCATATAAACCTAAACCTTTTTGGCGATCGCACGCCAACGGTTGAGGTAAAGCCCGCACCCCATTGTCCCAAGCAAACTGCGAAAATGCAAATTCAGTACCCAAGCGGTCTCTGCGATCGCCTGGATGTTGAAAATAAACCTTCAACAAAAAACTTGAACCCTTTGCATCCACGCGGAAAACTCGGTTATTCCCGCCACCTGTCAGAGGATGAAGTTCCACCTCGCCAACCAACCCCGCGGCAGATACTAAATCACCGGCCGCTTGCTGAAGTTCTTCTAAACTCAGGGAAACAACTTCAGCCATCATAAAATCCAAGCCTCTATTTCCGACCAAGAGGAAGCGTAACGAAAGGGATGTCCGGTGAGATGGTGATTTTGGGGGTCAAAGAGGATGCGTTCGACTCCGGCCGGAAACCCCGACTCTCCCAAAAATTCGGGCAAGTCATCAATAAAATGAGTACATTGCTGCTTGGCAATCCGTTCCAGCTTTTCCTGCTTAGTAAGTTCAAAGTACACTTGGTCTGGGGACAAATTAATGCGATCCGGGTCGTAAAACCCTTGACTTTTCAACCATCCCTGTGCAGCTTCGTGCAAATCGTATTTGGGGCCCAGATAAGGGTAGCGCGTCTTGTGGCTGACAATGCAGACATTGACTCCATCCCGAACGCAACGGGTAAAAAATTCCAGTACGCCCGGAAACGGGTCAGCTTCTTTCATGCGATCGCCGTAAACGTAACCCTGCATTTGGGTCCAAGCATCTTCCTTCCCACATTGGCGCAAATAATCCCGCACTTGACCTTTACTCGCGGGAATTTCTGGGGGAATTAATCTTTGTTCGACCGCCACTCGGTGGAACAAGCCGTCATAACAAACAATTGTGTTGTCAAAATCAACTCCAATTAGCATTGCTCACTCCACACTCATATCGATCGTCGGTCTCATAGCTTCTAGAAAAAAGTTGTTGAGTTTTGGGTCTTCTGACTTGTGATAATAACCCCCCATTGGTGTCTTAGGTAAATTTAATACAACCTGTATCATTGTCTCAAAATCTTCTATCTCGCTTTTCTCTTGCAGTACCATTTCTTCCAAAGCTGCGTGTAACTCGCATCCAGCACCTAAAATCCGGTCGTATATTTCCAATCGGGGCTTGGTTTTCTGCGGCAACATAAACAGGCTAAATAGTATGATGCCCTCTAGTTGTGGCAGTTCTGTCAAGACATCGTAGAACATCATATAACATCCCGGCATGGCGTATTCAGTAGCACTGAGTTTATAATCTAAATTATGCCGTGTGGCGTAGTCGCGAACCACCAAGTTTTGCACGCGGTGTGGATAACTTATTCCCCGCACTGGGCGGCTGGTAATGTAACCGCGATACCCTAATTTTTGACTCAATTCTTCACTCATCAAACCCCCCAGGCATTGTAAATTTCATCCCTATTTTAGAGGCGGCACGCACGGCGATCGGGGCGAAATATTCCCCCAGACGTTTATCAGAGTAAGGTGTAAATAAACCTTTAAATCGAATATTCATAGACCATCTAGTTGTAGATTCTTGGTTAATTCGATTGCCGTGGACGATCGTAGGAGTAAATAGAACTACCTTACCGTAGGGAACTTCTAACCATTCAAGTTCTGGCTCGATCGCCTGATAAAGACTTTCTGTTCCTGCCCCAGAAAATTCCTGTACTCTTTCCCGCCATTTAGCATCAGCCTCAGGCGGCAAAATAAACATACTCTTTGTCCGATAGCAATCTACTAATGGAATCCATAATACTACTTCAAAAGGGGAACATTCCGAACCCCAACTATCAGAATGTAGGGGTAATAAAGAACTGTTGTCGCCGGGAAGTTGAATGCTTAAACCGATATTTCGCTGCATCACCAGTTCGTTGCCTACAATGGTTTTTACTAGGGAACGAGCGCAAGAGAAATATGCTTCCCGAAACCAAGGTTCGGCCATTAAACCTGATATGATATGAAGCCGAAAAGAGTTGAGTTTTTTGACTGGTACTAGAGAAACAATATCATCTAAAAACTCTCCGGTATCAGTCGGATATGGCACTCCCAAAAAATTAGTTGCTAAATCTACCGTTTTGTTTCGGATTCGCTCCAGCGCAGAGAGATTTTCGCAGGGCTGGACTATATAGCCATTTTGAATGAAAGCAGCACTTAAGTCTGTTTCTATTTTTTCCAAGAAGTCCATATCTGTTTATCGTTGGTTTTTTATGCTTTCACCTGCTGAGGCGCGATCGCCCGATACATCTCGAAGGTTTTGTCTGCGATCGCTTCTGGGGTGAGACCAAAATACTCGCGGGCATACTCTTGTTCTCCCGCTGCGTGCAGGAACTTGTCTGCAACTCCAATTCGCAACAGGCGAGCTTTTTGATGGTCGCGATCGCTCAACCACTCAGCCACAGCCCCTCCGAGTCCGCCCATGATACTGTGTTCTTCAACCGTCGCCACTACCCAAAACTGCGAGAAAGCCTGAGCTAGCAATTCTCGATCCAAAGGTTTAACAGTGTGGAAGCTAACAACTTGAGCTGAAACTCCCTGTTTGCTGAGTTCGTCTGCTGCTTGCAACACATTCGGTAGCAGATTTCCGGTACTCAGCAAGCAAACGTCACTTCCCCGTCGCATCACGATTCCTTTGCCAATTTCAAAGTCAGGCATCCCCTGATGAACGAGCGGCTCACCTTTCTTTCCCATGCGAATATAAGCTGGGCCATTCTGTTGCAAACAAGCTCGCATAGCCGCTCGTACCTCCCAAGCATCACCCGCACAGATCACAGTCATGTTTGGCAGCATTCGCAGTAAAGCAATATCTTCACAAGAATGATGAGTTGCCCCATTCCCGGCATAGGACAAACCAGCCCCAACTCCCACAATAATCACTGGAACATTGTGATAACAAACATCAACCCTAATTTGTTCAAAACAGCGAGTAGTTGTAAACGGCGTAATCGTGTAAGTAATGGGTCGAAGTCCGCACATTGCCATACCAGCAGCCACGCTCATCATGTTCGCTTCGGCAACTCCACAGTTATAAAACCGTTCGGGAAAGCGAGCTTTATATTTATCAAAAAGCCGATTGCCAATATCGCCAGATAACAAAACAACTCGATCGTCTTCCGCCGCGATTTCGCTCAGTTCCGCCGCAAATTCATTTCTCATACAAGTTGGAGTTCCACTTTAGCTTTTTCAACTTCTTCAGCAGTCGGAACGCGGTAATGCCAATTGTTGTCATCTTCCATAAAAGAAACGCCTTTTCCTTTCACAGTATGGGCAACAATAGCAACGGGTTTCCCACTACCATCTGGCACGTTACGCAAGGTATCGACCAATGCTTTCATGTCGTGACCGTCTAATTCGTAGGTACTCCATCCGAAAGCTTCCCATTTTTGTTTGAGAGGATGAAGGGCCATTATTTCGTTGCTACGACCCGTAGCTTGCCACTTATTGTAATCAATGATGGCAACTAAATTATCTAGTTTTTGAGCAGGAGCAAACATCGCTGCTTCCCACACAGAACCTTCATTGCATTCGCCGTCACTCATTGTGACAAACACGCGATAAGAGCGTTTCTGAATGCGACTTGCCAGGGCCATTCCTATGCCTACGGACAATCCGTGTCCCAGAGAACCCGTTGCTACTTCTACCCCAGGCACGCATTTCACGCTAGGGTGTTCTGGCAAGTTGCTACCCGGTTCAGCATAGCTATCGAGTAAATCTTGCGGGAAAAATCCGGCTTCTGCGAGAGTGGCGTAAAGCGTTGTTGCTGCGTGTCCTTTACTGAGAATAAAGCGATCGCGATCGGGATTTTCTGAATCCTTGGGATCGATTTTCAAACTTCCCCAGTAAGCTGCTACTAAAAGATCGGTACAGGATAGGGAAGAACCTAAATGGGCAGTGCGAGCTTTGTGGGACAGTTCTACAATTTTGCCCCGAATTTTTCGGGCAGTGGCTTCAAGCTCTGGAATATTCATCTTTATTTTAAACTCAGTCCTTGCATCGTCTTAATATTGTAATAAAGGCTATCTGTCATCGGATTAGGAATCAAATTAGCCTTAAACGCCTTCACCAAATCCTGCACAGCATCTTCAATCGTATGCTGTGGCACAAACCCAAGTTCCTTCTTAATCTTCTCCGATGAAATGTGATAAGAGCGGTGGTCGTTGGTCGGCGTGGTAATTATTTCCACTGTTTCTCCTACCACATTTCGCACCATTTGAGCAATTTGCATCACAGTATGATTTTCATAACCCGCGTTGAAAATCTTACCATCAATCGCATCATCAGACCACTGGAGGGACTTGATATAAAGGTCTGTCATATCCTCGATGTGAATATTTGGTCGCTTTTGTTCGCCACCAAACACGGTAATCTTACCATTATTAACCGCGTGGTTAGTGAGGATATTTACTGTTAAATCCAGCCGCAATCTGGGTGAGTAACCGCACACCGTCGCCGGCCGGAGAATTAAGGTAACAAACCCCGGTTCCCGCTTGGCCAGCAACACATCCTCGCACATTGCTTTATACTTGGAATAATCTGTTAACGGTTGCAATGGGAGTTCTTCGTTAACATTTTCGGTTTCTTTAATGCCGTACACGCTTGAAGAGGAAGCATATATAAACCGCTTGACACCGCTATCTTTGGCAACATCTACTAAGTCAACAAAAGCATCGTAGTTAATCGACTTACCTAGGTCGGGATCTAATTCAAAACTGGGATCGTTGGAAATGCAAGCTAGATGGATAACAGCATCACATCCGGGTAGAATTTTTTCTAGCAGTGGGCGATCGCGAATATCTCCCTTAATCTCTTCTAACCCCGGATGGTCTTTGACTGCGGATAGAACATCTGCTCCATAAATGTACAAATCCACAACCTTAACTCGATAACCAGCTTGAAGTAGTTTAGGAACTAGAACAGCCCCCACATAACCGGCTCCACCTGTGACTAAAACTTGTTGCATTTGATTCACCCTACATTTCTCAATTATTTTGACTTGGGTTAATAGACCTCTATAAAAACTGTTATGGGGTAGGCATCTTGCCTTCCCTAAACTTTATTTTTACCCATGTCTAATATATTAATCATCCCACTAAAGGTGTTACATTTAACATTTTTGACCGCGTAAAATTCTTCCTGTTTTGGATAAAATCACTAATTTCTGCCATTGACGAAATTACCGTTATTCGATCGTAAAACGGAGATTTAGACAAATCTTGCTGTTCCTGTATTCCATAGCCAGTTTTCACCAGAAAAGCTTTCATCCCTAACTGCAAACCAGGCTCTAAATCCCTGAGTCTATCCCCGATCGCCCAGCACCGCGTCGGGTCTAAACTGTGGTCGGCTATCGCTTGCAGAAATAACCCAGGCGACGGCTTGCGACACTCACAAACGTAACTATACTGGATAACTTCACCTTTCGGGTGATGGGGACAGTAATAAAAATCGGCGATCGCCCCTGAAGCCACTTCAGCATCCCGTCGCATTTGATCGTTAACTGCCTCCACTGCCTCCACTGGGAAATAACCCCTAGCTACTCCCGATTGATTAGTCAGCACCAATACTGAGATGTCCCGAGTATTCAGGAATTTTAGCGCTTCGAGCACTCCCGGAATCCACTCAATTTGGTCGGGGTGGCTAAGGAAGTGGCTATCTTCAATTAGAGTGCCATCGCGATCGCACAAAATTGCTTGAGGCTTGCTTAAAGATGGCATCTCTATACCTTTAAAACTGTGGTAGCAAATTTCAACAACCGAGCTTTTTCTACAGGTTCAGCATTGCCAAGAGTATTAGCTGAAATCGCCCCAGCCAAATTTCCCAGCAGCGAACCAACTGCGATCGGTAATTCCAACTTCGCACTCAAGCTAGCCAGAGCAAAAAAAGCATCACCCGCCCCTATTGTATCCTTTACTGCCAGCGTCATTGCTGGACTCAAATCTTCTTCTCCTTTAGCATTAATTCCCAACGCTCCCGCAGAACCTAAAGTGAGCCATCCTTGCTGAGCATCTAGATGTTGGAACAACCCTTGAAGCAGATAATTGTGGTCTCCGTAACGGCTAGAAAACGCTAAACGTAGTTCTTGTTCGTCCAAGCAAAAAACATCTGCTCTGCGGTACTTAGTAATTAAGTTATAGCCGTAATTTGCACTATTCGTTTGGCAGTTCAAAGCCAAAAATGGAGCTTCATTTTGAACCAAATCCATGAGTTCAGCATCCAGCAATCCATGTCCGTAATCTGCAACCACCACCATGTCATAATCCCGAATCGTTTTCCGCAAACGATCTAACAACTTTTGTCGCTGATTGGGCGCCGGCCCTTCTTCTTGCAGCTCATTAATAGAAAACAGCTTGGTGTAATTATCCCTCATTCCCTGCCGCTCAATGTAACGGCGTTTGGTGACTGTAGCTGCACCATTTTCATATTGTAAATCTAGCCGAATACCGCCATTTATATTATTCAAAATCAAGCTGTGAATGTCTGGCTCATTCCCCACCACACCAGCCACAGTTACAGAGTCTACAAAACTAGCAATGTGGCGGGCAATAGCCAAAGAACCTCCTAAATGCTGCTCTTTTTTCAAAAAGCGAGTCGAAATAACTCTGCCCTTAGAAGTCAAACCCTGCACTGTACAGTGAACAAATTCATCAATAATTACGTCCCCCAAGACTAAGACTTTGAGCTTTTGCATCGCATCAACGCCCTTGCGAATTGCTTCAAAAGGGTATTGCTGGCTTAATTGGATGGCATAGCTTTTGATATGGGGTGGCAACACATCCGTGTAGTTATTGAGCAGCTTTGTTGAGCTAAAAACAATCTCGCCTGTATAGCGAATTTCTCCGCCGTAAGCTTTGACTCGATCGGCTTCACGGTCAATATTTTTAGTAACATCTTGACTGTGGTCAGCATATTCGTGACCTTTGCAGTAAAAACTTGGCTGAACTCGATCGAGTACATCTAAAGCTGTGGCAACAGGAGCCAATAGCACGTAGTCTACGCAAGCTAAAGAAGCAATCGAATAAAGTCGCAAATCGTCCGTAAAAATCGGTCTTCCAGGGCCTCGGTTGACGTAATGAGCTGCGGTAATTGAAACTACCAATACATCTCCCAAAGCTTTGGCTTCTTGCAAGTGGGCAATGTGACCGGGGTGAAGCAGGTCAAACACCCCATGACAGAGCACTATCTTATGGTTCTGCTCTCGAACCTTAGCAAGTACCTCTTTACAAGTTTCAAAATCAAGATATTTTTCTGTGTTCTTTGTCAGCATCTTTGAACTAAATGGTGTAATTTCCAACTCTGACGGGCTTGCCACCATACAACACGGGAGAATCCCCATTTTTGTAACTATACCAGGTGATGTTCGCGATGGCGCATCTACAAACTTGCGTTAAAAAAGATGAACGGACTTTTTTCACCCAAACCGGAGCAGATTTCACTTTTGCGACGCTATTCTTGAACAGTTTTAAGAGTCCAGCTACAAACAGACGATGCTCTCAAGGAGAATGGGTGTGTGCGCTGAGCTTCCCGGTGGCTATTTTAAACACTAGACTCTCGCTTAAGCCTAGTGTTCCCGCCACCTGAGCCTAGATCCGCCCTACCCTAGTTTTAACAGCAAGGACACGCCTCATCAATTCTTTCCATTCGAGGGAATTGCTCAGGGAGTCCGTATCGAGATACTCGCCTTTTTCTAAGGAAAAGCGACCAAAATTTTCCAACCAGTTCACAATAGTTTCTGTCGGTGAGAAAGGCGTACAATTCAAAGATTTCTGTAGAGAATGAGACATCCCAGCCCTATCGTGGTTGCGATAAGCATACCAGGCTTCCCATACTAGAACGCCGTACTGCACTGGATTATTTTCATCTGGATTTTTGAGGGCGTTTTCCTGAAAACGCCCTCTCTCTAATTGCCCCGCAGTTTTGTGCAGTTGTGACTGCGACTGTTCCAATTCTTGCCGAGTTTGATGGTGTTCGGCTTGGGATAATTCCAATTTTTGCCGAGTCGAGTGCAGTTGCGACTGGGACTGTTCCAATTCCTGCTGAGCTTGATAGTGTGCGGCTTGGGATAGTTCCAATTCTTGCCGAATCGAGTGGAGTTGCGACTGCGACTGTTCCAATTCTTGCCGAGTTTGATGGTGTTCGGATTGGGATAGTTCCAATTCTTGCTGAGTCGAGTGCAGTTGAGACTGTGACTGTTCCAATTCTTGCTGAGTTTGATGGTGTTCGGATTGGGATAGTTCCAATTCTTGCTGAGTTTGATGATATTGGGCTTGGAGTAGTTCTAATTCTCCCTGAATTTGATGCAGTTGAATTTGTATTAATTCGCAATCTTCCTGAGCCTGATACATTTGCGACTCAAACCGATCGCGATCTTCCTGACTTTGATATAGTTGAGCTTGGGTTAATTCCAACTCTCCCTGAGTTTTGTACAGTTGTGACTCGGATATTTCCAACTCACTTCTAGTTTGATGTAGTTGGGGATGGACTTTTTCCAACTCTTCCTGAGCTTGATATAGTTGGGACTGAAATTGAGCGTACTCTTCCTGAGTTTTATATAGTTGAGCTTGCGCCAGTTCCAATTCTCCTTGAACAGGATAAATTTGACTTTGAACTATTTCTAACTCTTTATGACTTTGATTTAGTTCCGTCAAGGATTGTTCTAACTCTGCCTGAGTTTGATATAGTTGCGACTGCGACTGCGCCAACTCTCTCTGAATCTGATGAAGTTGGGCTTTGCAATTTTCAAACTCTCTCCGTTGTTCGTAAGTCATATTGTAATACAAATCGGTTGGTTCTAGGTTTAAGTTGAGATTAAATTCGCTTGAGACTTTGGTAAGTTCTATGACGGCAATTGCATTAGCTTGTGACCAAGGCCATCCGTATTCACTATCCCTAAGTTCTAAAGCATTTACTTCTTTCCAAAGCATATAGTGCTTTTCATCTACCGTTTCCCTATCTATCAGCTTTAAGTAGTTGGCGGATATAGCATCTTTCGGAATACCATATTTTTTCCATAAAACATCTAAATATTCTTGGCTAAATTGAATATACCATTCTGCATCTGTAAGTTTTCCAAAAGGAACGGTAATCAAGGCTTTTCCATCAATAGCCAGTAGATCGTAAATTTTAGCGATCGCCTTTAGGGGGCCTTCTAGATCGCGGTACTCTATCTGTTCCCCATAGCCTCCTGAAGGATCGTCTTTCTGCCCTACGTGCTCTACACTAGAAATTGATACTATTGCGTCATATTTTTCCGCTGATGGCAAGCTCATCAAATCTTGATTTTCTACACCTAGATCGACTTCAAATTTATCTACAATTCGTCTCGATCTGATCCCAATATTTTCGCTCAATGAGTTTTCGTAGTGGGAGAGCACGTTGCCAATTTCAAGAATTTTATGAGGATTCCTTAGATTAGCAATAAAGTCAAAGGCAATGGAAATTTCTACGGCTCTTTCTGTCGGGTTATTAAATTTTATCCGATTGTAATATAACTCTTTACCTTTAAAAGTAAAGGTTCTTGTCCACTTACTCATTTTTTCCTCTAAAAGCCAATTACAAGTTGTCCGGCGCGGGTTATGCTAAAAATCGGTAGTTGACAACGGAAGTATTAAATTTAACCCTTAACCTTTAATTATTACACATAGTAGTTTTTTATGCAAGCTACGGGATATTTGAATAATAGGGCTGGAGTCAGTTGCCCTCTTTTTATTCCTTGCTGATACTTTATAAACGCCATTATTTTAACGTAATCAAAAAAAATACCCCCCTGGGATTAGGGGGTTACGGCTAATCAGAAATTAATACTTCCTCTCCTGCGGCTCAAACATCGTAATCGCCACCGGCATATAAGCCAAATCAATCCCCGCCGGCGAATAATAGGCCATTGTATGCTTCAAGAAATTCCCATCATCGCGCTCAGTAAAATCTTCCCGCGAATGAGCTCCCCGACTTTCCTGTCGGTTCAAAGCAGAAGTTAAAATCATTTTTCCGACAATTATCAAACTCCGCAACTCCAAAGCTTCCACAATTTCCGTATTCCACAACTTGCCTTTATCGTCTAAGTAAACCTCCTCATATTGTCGCTCTAAATCCGCCAATTTCTTTAAACCTTCCTGCATCAATTCGGCGCTCCGAAATACGCCACAATACTCAGTCATAGTATCTTGATACTGCTGCCGAATTTGATTAATGCGGTATTTTCCGGGACGTTCTAAAAGTGCCTGAATTTGCTCTTTTGCTTCCGTAATATAACGCTGTTCGTCTACCGCAGGTAACTTGCGATTTTGTACGAATTGTGCTATGGTGGCGCCAGTAACTTTGCCGTAAACGACGCATTCTAAAAGCGAATTGCTGCCCAAACGGTTGGCACCGTGAACTGACACGCAAGCTGCTTCGCCGGCCGCAAAAAAACCGTCTACCAAACCCTCAGGACTGCTGCGAACTTGCCCGCTAACATTAGTAGGAATTCCCCCCATTGAATAGTGAACGGTAGGGCGCACGGGCATCGGCTGATTTACCGCATCAATTCCTAACAAACGGTGGGCTTCTTCCCAAGCAAAAGGAATTTTGCTCATAATTTTTTCGCGTCCCATGTGCCGCAAATCGAGGTAGATAAAGGGGCCGCCGGCACTACCATCAACATTAATCCCTCGACCGGCGCGAATTTCTATGGAAATTGACCGCGAAGTGATATCTCTGGGCGCTAATTCCATCCGCGACGGCGCATAATTCGCCATAAATCGATCGCCCTCTGAATTAATCAAATAAGCGCCTTCCCCCCGCACAGCCTCGGAAATCAACACTCCCACGGGATACAAACCCGTCGGGTGAAACTGCACGAATTCCATATCTTCCAGTGGCAATCCAGCTAAAGCCGTCATCGCCAAACCGTCTCCCGTCGAGGCGTAATCGTTCGACGTGGTATTGTAAACTCGGCCGTAACCCCCCGTGGCAAACATCACCGCCTTAGCACGGACAACCTCAATTTGACCGTCTAGAAGGCGGTACATAACTACCCCCTTGGCTTGGCCTTCTTCCAAAATCAGGCGCGTGACATACCACTCCTGATAGATGTGAACTCCGCAGCGGCGCAGATTATTGACTAATTCGTGGAGGATGGCGTGACCAGTTTTATCGGCGGCGTAGCAAGTGCGGCGGTGGGAATGTCCGCCGAAAGCGCGCTGGGCAATTCTGCCGTCTGGGAGGCGGGAGAAGAGGACTCCCATGTGTTCTAAATCTATGACTACACCGGGTGCTTCGCGGGTGAGGATTTCTACCGCGTCTTGGTCGGCTAAATAGTCTGAACCTTTTACTGTGTCAAAGGCGTGGGCTTTCCAACTGTCTTCGGGATCGACATTTTGGAGGCTGGAGGCCATGCCACCTTGGGCTGCGACGGAGTGCGATCGAATCGGGTGAGTTTTGGCGACGACAGCTACCTTTAAACTGGGGTCAGTCCGAGCAATTTCTACTGCGGCGCGGCAACCTGCTAAACCGCCGCCTACAATGATTACGTCGTGTTCTAGCATTTTTTTGAATTATTTTGAGTGTTCTGCTCAACTTATGGTGACGCAAAAAAAAACTTCCTACCAAAAGCGCAGGAAGTTTTTTAACTTTTGATTTGAATGGAAAATCAAAAGTTAAAATCTCAAATTGGACTAGCCGGCGCTTTCGATAGGCTGCTGAGTTGACTGATTTCCCGTTGCAGAAGGTTGAGTTTCCGTGCCGGGTTCTACGGCAAGCACTTCAATGTTATTTAGCAGAGTTGTAACGAAAGCAAACAGCAAGAAGGGCAGAGACAGCACTAAAATCAAGCCGACGGTAGCCAAAGCGAAGATTTGGCGGGCGCTACTCCACAAGGCCAGTGCCGACGCTAGACTTAGGAAGATGACTATCAGCCAAACAATGATTTGACCGTAAATGTCGCCAAAGGTGAGGGTACATTTAAGGCGATAGTTTTGGATGTTATTCATGTGATGCCTCGCGAGATTGCTATTACGACTTGTCCAAAAATACTTTGACAGTGCTTGACACTCCCCACGGCTGAAGCCGGGGGATTCTCCAAGACAAACTTGGAAGGGACAGGCAAAAGTCCCTCTAGACGCTCAAAACAACTACCAGTACCAGAGGTATTGCAATTGCGCTTACTTTTAAATTGTTTTCGCTTTCTAAGTCCATCACTTGCGCCAGATAGGTACGCTCCTCACCCTGCCATTATTCGCCCTTTAAGTATTCCGCATCAAAGGCGGATGTCTCCGTTGCCGGGATTTCTCCGTACTAGGATGATTCCTCACGTAGATGGTTATTCTTACTTGCTACTCAAATTATATCAAACACTGAAGGCGGTTGAAACCGCTACCGACTTATCCCCACGGCTGAAGCCGGGGGCTTGCGTCTCGTTTTCCGGTCAATGCCCACTGTAAATCTCTAAGTTTAGCTGCCGCAACTTGGTTTTGGGGTTGTGGTAAACATTCTCTAATAACTTGCCACAACACTTGATAAATTTTTGCTACTGACTGGGAAATTCTGCCGACACAGTTGGCGATCGCACTCGCCCGGCCTAGAAACCGAGTTTTTTACTGTTTTGGCGGGCCCATTAGAAGGAAACGCGCGAAACAACCAAGGTGATCGCCGCCCGTGGGTCCAGGATTACGAAACAAAGGCATCAGGGGAAAGTCTACTTTTTGAGAGAGCCCCGACTTGGTAAAGAAATGTTAAGCTGCATGAGAATCGAATGAACCTTTATAGCGTCCCACCTGTCTTTGGCCCATGTTTTCAGAGACCAAATTGCTGATTTCGCGCTGTTTCCTGGCTGGTTTGGGAACGCAGATGTTTCTGTACCGCGAAGACCGGATTCCCCAAGAGAGTCCGGTGCTGGTGGTGAGCAATCACCGCAGTTTCTTAGATCCTGTGCTGCTGACGGCGGCTTTGGGTCGATCGATCCGCTTTGCTTGTCATCATTACATGGGTCAAGTTCCGGTGATGAGGGAAGTGGTCACGACTTTCGGCGCTTTCCCCTTGGAAGCACCGGAGCACCGACAGCAGCATTTTTTCTCTCAAGCGACAGCGCTGCTGCAAGGCGGGGAGATGGTGGGGGTGTTTCCAGAGGGTGCAGAACCCATGGTGAAGCTTACTGGGCCCAATACTGTGGGGAAGTTTCAGCGGGGATTTGCTCATTTGGCTTTGCGGGCGCCGGTGCGGGATTTGGCGGTTTTGCCGGTGGCGATTAGTTCTTTTGAGGAACACTCAGTACGATCGGGTGTACCGCTCAAGTTGTTGAGTTTGTTTGATCCTTCGGAACCGCTGTTCGATCGATCAGGGTGGCATCCTGTGATAATTTATCAGCGAGTTAATGTTTTAATCGGCCGGCCTTACTGGATTACTGTCGATCGACAGCAGCAATATCGAGGCAAAAAAGCCAAAGCTGTTGTTGCTGAACTCACAAATCACTGTCAGGGGGAAATTGCAGAATTACTCCAACGAGGTTGTTTGTAAGTTTGTAAGTTTGTTGACTGTTGACTGTTGGCTGTTGACTGGTGTCAGATTTCCCATCTAAAATCTAAAATCTAAAATCGATTGACTTGAATCATGGCAAATGCTAACAACAAGGTTCGTTTCCTAACCCCCAAACCGCCGAAACCAGAGCGCCCTTTATTTGTATTTCTGCCCGGTATGGACGGGGGCGGTTTGCTGCTGCGGTCGCAAGTTCCTAAATTAGCTAATCATTTCGACATTCGCTGCTTAGCTATACCGGCTGACGACATGGCTAGTTGGGAGGTACTGGTTAGCGAAACAATTGCCTTAATTGAAGCAGAAAAGCAAGCGGGAAAGCCGAAGCGGCCGGTTTATCTGTGCGGCGAGTCATTTGGGGGCTGTTTAGCGATGAAAACTGTTTTAGAAGCTCCTCAATTGTGCGATCGATTAATTTTAGTCAATCCAGCTTCTTCATTCCGACAGCAGCCTTGGGTGCAGTGGGGATCGTATCTGACTCAGTGGCTGCCGGCCAACCTTTATCCGCTGTCGGTAATCGGACTCTTGCCGATATTAGCGTCCTTAGGAAAGATTGGGCGGGACGATCGGCGAGCTTTGCTAGAAGCGATGCAAGCAGTACCGCAAAATACCTCTGTGTGGAGATTGGCGTTAGTGCGATCGTTTAATGTTGATGAAAATCAGTTGCGTGGCATCAAACAGCCGACCCTAGTAATTGCTAGTGGTGCCGATCGGCTGCTGCCTTCCCTAGTAGAAGCGAAGCTTTTAGTCAAGGTAATTCCCAAAGCTGAAATGGTGCTGCTGGCTAACAGCGGTCATGCTTGTTTGTTAGAAACAGATGTTAACCTTTACGGGATTATGCAAGCTCGCAATTTTTTGACAAAATCCGAAGAAAATCTGTCATTAGTCAGCAGTCATTAGTCAATAGTCAATAGTCAATAGTCATTAGTCAGCAGTCATTAGTCAGCAGTCAATAGTCATTAGCTATGACTTCTCACTATTGAGTCAGTCGGGGCAAAATTAGATATTGGGCGAGCGGTAAAGTTCCTATCCAAATTAACCCGCCCTGACACTCATTAGTAACTGCCTAAATACAAGCAACTAATGACTAATAACTAATGACTAATGACTAATGACTAATGACTAATAACTAATTAAGATTTAGCCATTTTTGAGCGTTAAGCCGCTGGACTACGCCAAACACCATGAGGTCTAGAGTTACCTTGCGCTCGTCTATCAAAAAAGGCTCTAAAGTGCTGGTTTTGGTATTATTTTCAGCGCAGGAAAATGCTCTTTGACTTTGAATATTTTCTTGAGGAAAATACAGATTAAATTGGCGCTGACCTTCTTGGAATTTCCCAATTACCTGCCAGCAATCCCCGGCGGAACTCATGCCCGCAACGGGGAGTTTTTGCTTGGCAAAATTCACCTCTAAATCCTTAACGCCCTGCTTAGTCAAAGCAGTTTGCAAAGCGGGCAAATAATCTTGTTGAATAAATTCCGCAAAGGGCTTGTCTTCAACAGCAGGTGCTTTTTCCTTTTTAGCTTTAGCTGGGGGCTTGTCGCCTTCGGCCTTGGCTGGGGGCTTTTTAGCAGCCGCCTGGGGCTTGTCAGTGCTGGGCAAGTCGGTTGTCTCGGGTGCGTCGGAACTCGGGGCGTGCTCGAGCGAAGCAGTGGGAGTTTCGGATTCGCCAGCGGTAGGATTTTTCGGTTCTTCTGACATTAACGCTTCCTGTTAAAAGTGATCGGTAAAAGGAGTTGTGAGTGCAGGTGGGGGCGATCGACTCGATCAATCGCACATACTTTTTACCTTTAAACCAACCTGAGAGAATTGCTCCTTCCAAAAAATTTGAGCTCAAAACACTCTCAGGGCGATCGCCCGCAAACATCACAACTCCGATTATTATTCTAAATCTCAGCGACAGCTCGTTCAATCAAACGGCGGGCGAGAGTTTGAACACCGGTGTGTTCGTAGTAGTTGGTAGTCATATCGAGGAATGCGCCCACGTAGTCCACCTTGTCGGCAGAAACGTCTACAAAATTCTGCAAGTGGCCGAGTACGTTTTGGGGAGTCAAACCTCGATCGCTCACAAAAGAGCTCATCCAGCCAGAAACCGAGTTAAAGCTTTCGCCGATAAAGCCAAGCTGGCCGGCGGGAGAGCCCCCAGGAATCATGCCGCCGATCGACTTAAAGGCCGAATTATCTTGCAAATCGTTCGGGGAGAGCCTCTGAATCCAAGACTGAGTTGCGATGATAAAGTCCGGGCCCAGGGGAATCAAACCGTCAAAGCAAACCAAAGCGGCCATCCGCATCAGGGATTCGCCGCCGTAGTCGCCCAAGGAAGCAGCAAAATCGCCGATGCTGTCGCCAGGAATGCCGTTGATTTGGCAAAAAGCGAGCAACTCAGTGACTAACTTCAGAGAAAGGTCGATCGTTTGAGCTTTTTCCGGCTTGGGAGTGAGATTGCCCAGCAGGGACAAAAACGGCACATTTTGGGAGACTTTGTTAGCGAGGGCGGCAGTGCCCAAAGCCTTGTCGGCACTGTCAATAGTTTGGTAGAGCCAGAGAGCGCGCTGGTAGCCCTCTGATTTATCGTTGTAGAGGTAGATGGCGCGCTCGCCAATTTGCTGGATCAGTTCTTCGTCTGTTTCGCCAGTAACGGTGCGAATGGTATTTTCAAAGCCAACTAAATTGTTCCACTCGCCGGGAACCACAAAGTCAAGGGCTCGCAGGGCTTTGACAGTCATGTTGTCTTGAGGCAGTTGATCGACTAATTCAAAGACTGTTTTGCTCACAAAAAACTCCTTATGCTGGAACGAAAATCAAAGGTATTACTTTTGGCAGATGGCAAAAACTTCACACTCTCTTTGTGGCAAACTTAGTTTTGAGAGCGCCAGACTGGAGTCGGGCGCGGAGTTTGACAAGAGACATTGCTACTTGACGCGGGCGAGGCCGCCGAGGTTAAATTTTGACAGCCAAGCTTCGCGATCGCTGGCGGTAAAAGAGGGACTGCGCGATTGAACTTTCACCTGATAGCGATTTGCCACTAAAACAGCGGTACCATTAGCACCCTGATTAATAGCGGGATAGCCGCTGATTTGCTTGGTACTTTGCTGGAATTTTCCACCTGCGCTGGGGTTGGCGGCAATGTCGCTAATCGAGAGCACCGCGACATTTTTACCGTCTTTGTTCAACTTAGCTTCAGCAAAACCGGATTTTTCTTGAGCAAAAACGCGATCGAATCCACCGCCTGAAGACGGGAAGTATTTATTTAACTTACCACCTGCAACTGCCTTCTTGGGCAGGTTTTGATTACTAGCAGTTGATTTGTCAACAGTTGTCTGCTGTGCTTTACCAGGTTTTTGGGTACTTTCCTGCTGGGCTTTGTCCCAGCGGGAGGGGGCTTGAGTTTGACCGCAGGAAGTCACCAGCAGCAGTACCGAGATCAGGAATGGAGCTAAGATTCGGCGTGCGGGGGAAAATTGCATCGCTGTCTCCTCATTAGATAGGTTTCCATAACAATTGTGGCTCAGAATTTGGCAATTTGTGTGCCCGGAGCAGATAATTTGTCTTCTGTGTAAAAAAATCCTCTGCCTGCAGGCAGAGGATTTTTTGGCAATTACGAATTCTGAAGGAAGAAAACTGAAAGATTGCTTTCCAGATAAATTCTGGGGATGGGGGTAAAGAAAGTGACATACTCCTACACCAACTGATTACAGTATGGTGCAGGCTTCTCAGGGACTCCAGCTATTGCTTCGGACGTTAACTGAGCTTTAAGAACGGAATGCCCTACCGCTCTATTTTTAATCACGATAGCTGCATTGTGATCTCGGTCAAGACTACATCCACAATTCGGACAGTCGTGCCATCTTTCGTGCAGCTTTTTTGGTACTTTTTCACCGCAAGTAGAGCAATCTTGTGAAGTATTATGAGCGCTTACTGGAACTACCAACAAACCAGCATTTACGGCTTTATTTGTTAGAATCGACAGAAAGCTTGACCACCCAGCATCCAACACAGATTTAGCCAGCTTTGTACGAGCAAGTCCTTTAACATTCAAATCTTCAACTGCAATAACATCATATTTTTTCAAGAGAGCGTTGGCAGTTTTAAAATGAAAGTCTTTACGCTTGTCCGCTACTTTTTTATGGCACTTTCCTAGCTGCTTAACTGCTTTTTGCCTGCGGTTACTGCCTTTTTTGCGACGCGAGACTCGCTTTTGAATAGTTCGCAGGCGTTTTTGAGCTTTGCGGTAATGTTGAGGAATTGCCAGAGTCTCGTTTTCTGATGTTGTCAAAAACTCCTTCAGCCCCACATCAATTCCAACAATCTTTTGAGGATTGAAATCTGGTTTTATCTTAGGGACTGTTGAATCTTCCAAGCTGAGAGTCACATAGTAGCCATCAGCTTTTTTGGTGATAGAGACGGTTTTTATTTTGAATCCATCAGGTATCGAACGGTGTAAAACAACTTTAACTTTTCCGAGCATCGGCAAGTTGATTAAGTTATTTTGTAAGTAGCCGTCTTTAATTTGAGGATAAGTAAACGTGCGGTAACGACTGCGTGGTTTAAATCTCGGTCTACCACTACGCTTTCCGCTGCTATCGCCTTTTAAAAAACGATCAAACGTTACCTTGACTCGCTTAACTGCATCTTGGAGGACTTGAGAGTAAATCCCGGCATACCAAGGATGAGTTTTTTTGAGTTTAGGTAACGTCTTTTTCTGACTGTAGTAATCTGGATTGTCCCGCAGTTCAGGTAAGTAGCAAACTAGCGGACACGCATTGATGGGAGAACGGTTTTGTTCGTACCAATTAAATCGATCTGCCAACAAATAGTTGTACTGTGCACACAACATTGACAACCATCTATCAATCTCAGTGGCTTGCAACTTTGTTGGACGTAATCGATACTGGTAAGAAGTTCTCATTGCGTGGCAAATATTAAATTGCAGTCGCTACTTATCAATTAGTATTACTGTACTTGAATACGTTACTTGCTGTCAAGTTTATGAGTGAATATTTTATTCATACAATCAGAGAGGTTTCTATCCTCAAATGTTAATTTTTATTACCAAATCTCGACGGGCGACATAATTATGAAATGAGCAAAAAAGTGTATTGAAGGACAAAATAGACCCCTCGAATAAAGAGTTTGTTTATCTCGTCATCCACCCGCCCACCGCTCAAAACATAGTTTTCAATTGGTTGACGGGTGGAATCCACAGCGAAACCGCGCCTTTCATCCCACACTAATCGAAGCGATATAGTGTGGGGATTCCCGTCTGTTTAGCTAAGTTTTCCGATCGCCAGCAATCTCAAAACAATTTTTGCTGATTTTCCCTAGATTTATCTAGAAATTTCAGAGCAATTGTTCATCCATGGTCTTACTGCGGCTTTCCAACTTAGGTCTTACTGTAAGGGTAAGGATCAGGCGTCGCTTTCAATGTAGATAAACAACAAACCCATTACCACAACCGGCATTAACCATGTAATAACCGGAATCAAAATCCAAGGCAAGAAAGAAGCAGCGTAGGAACCTGTCATATCAAATTCTCCAGACTAAAGTTAGTGTGTTGCAACAGGGATATTTGGGAGTCGAGTCTAATTGTTGACTAAACCCCGGAAAATGGCATCAACGCCCTTAAAGTTTTCGAGTAAGAAGTAAGCAGCAAAGACGCCGCTCATCCCGCCAATGAAGAAACCAGCGGTTAACTGGCTCCACCCTTCAGCATTTCTGAGGGAATCGGGAGTCATCGGATTAACGCTAGGGTAGCTGGTGTTGTCTTGTTTGAAAGAGACTAAACCGTAAGCAGACATACCTAGTGTGCCGAGCAGAACTAAGACGAGGGCTGTATATAATCCGCCGAGATTAGCTGCTTCTGGATAGTCGCGGAGTGGTCCGAAGACGATTTCGGGGCCGACGAGGAAATAACCGTGTGCCAAACCAATTTCTAGACCTCGAACTAGGGGCGAGAGTCCTTTGCGGTAGATGGGCAAGTTGCCAATGAATGCTTTTGTGAAATCAGAAGCACTGATGGGAGTTGCTAGATGACCCGTGAAGGGGTCGCCGTTAAAGGGTTTAATAAGCTCTGCATCTCTGGGATCGGCCATATTCTCTTTTTCCTCGCAGTTTAAAAAGTTGAGGCGTTCAAGTCATATTTTACGCAGGGAGGTGTTGCCTATTTGCATAATTGGCAGCGAGCTTTAGAAAAGTTCACTATTCTTTAGTTTTTGGAAGAATTTTTCTTTTGTCCCTTATACCAGAAAGCGAGTCGATCGGGCGACACTCCTAAGAAATAAGCGATGATTACTATTTGATTAATGGCGGTGGTTTTGATGACCCCAAGCTGCTGCCAGCGGCGGACGGATGTGAGCACTGGGTGGGGTACTATTTCGATGTCGCCTTGTTTTTTCAACCGTCGCACGAATTCAAAGTCTTCCATGAGGGGCAAGTCGGGAAAACCGCCGATTTTGTCAAAGGTAGCTGAAGAGAGGAAAATGGCTTGGTCGCCGTAGGGCATTTGCAGAAAGTTCGATCGCCACTTTACCCCTGTTTCTACCAGCCGGAGGCCCAGGCTGCTGCCGTCAATCTTGAGTTCAAAGGCTCCCGCTACAGCAGACGGGTTAGCTAGTGCGCGACGGGCGCTATCGTCGTACCCGCGAGGCAAAAGAGTGTCTGCGTGGAGAAACAGCAGGATATCTCCAGTAGCAGCGGCGGCACCTGCATTCATTTGGGTGGCGCGGCCTGGGGCGGTGGAGATAACTCGGACGCCCAAAGATTTTGCTATATCTGCTGTACCGTCGCTGCTGCTGCCGTCGGCGACAATTATTTCGACATTTTTGGCCTCAAGGGCGGTGGAGATGACTCGGGCAATTGTAGGTGCTTCGTTTAAGACTGGAATGATAATGGAAATTTTGAGATTGGGATTTTCTGGCGACATAGCTAGTAAAAGTATAGTCATTTATCGCATGACATGGGAGGCATTAAGTCCCTCCCCTTTCGCTTGTACTTTGAGCGGATTAACCCGCATTGGCCCAACTACGCAGCTCCCTATCCCATTACTAAACGCATTTGGGATTGCTTTTCTCAGAATATTGTAAGCACCGTTAACATCGGAATTGATTAATTGACCGACCGATGTTTTGTACAATCCTCTCTTGATTCGCCTGCCACTAAATATGACATCATTGCCAGTCTTTCCATAAACAGGGATTGGGTCTAAATTGAGAAAACTTGATTGAGAAGTATAAGATTCTTCTTGCACAATCACCTTAATCCCAACTAATTGAGCTTTGTATTCCAACATCTCAATTAGTCGAGCATGAGGAATGTTGACAAAGTTTTGATTAGTTTGCTTCCCTAAGTTGCTCTCGTTTTTCCATTGTATATTTTTGCCAATTACTAGCCTCTCAATTTGTTTGGCAACAAGAACGTCAACGATCAGGCGACTGGTATGGTGCAAATAGTTATCGACTTTTTGATTGCGACAACGAGTTAAACGCTGAATGCGGGACGAGGTCTGGCGACCTCTTTTCAACTGAGATTGTAACTGTGCTTTACGTTTGTTGTAGAACTGATTAATTGATTTCAATGGTCGCCCGTTAATCAGGAGAGGGGTAAAACCCGGTTGATTTGAAGTTAACGCCACTAAATTATTCAGTCCTAAATCAATACTAGCTACGAAGTTTTTTTGGTTTTCATCAAGGGTGGACTCCGGTTCATTATAGATTACCTCGATTACATAAGAATCGCATTTAGGGACCAGTCTAACTTGGCAAAGCTGAGCGGGTTTCACCTTAGTTTTTATTGAGATTTCCGTACCCGAAAGCTTGATGATTCCTTTTTTCAATTGCTTGCTACTAACAGCCTGAATTGTATAGACGAGGATATTCCGTCCTTTAATTTTATCTTTGTACTTCGGTAGTTTTGGGCTACCCGTGAATTTAGTGGGCTGCGTTTTGTAAGCTTTTACCGCCTCAAAAAAAGATTTCCAATTTTTATCCAATATCATCAATACTTGTTGACTAACCTTGGCTGGCAAGTCTTTGTACGCTTGATGAGACTTCATCAAACCGTTCATTTCGTTGTAATTAATGTAACCCCATCCATAGATAAAACTCTGACGAATTACGTAATTAGCAGCATTGTAGAGATTTTTGGATTGAAAAGCTAATTTATCAATTTCAACGAAACGGTGTTCCGTAGATTTAATGATGTGCCTTTCTGCTAGTTGCATTCAGACTCTCCATTTTTTAACGAGCGCAATAATTTTTTTAGTTGACCCTCCTGACTATATGATACTACCATTGTTTATTGATGCTTACAATCTTAATGAAGTTTTATAATACAGCATTAAGCACCCCGTGAGAGAGGGCGGGTTTTGTACAAAGTTTATCTGTTATGCGAGCCCATTTTTGACGCCTGGATAGCCCCTACATTGGTAGTTAACGAGGGAGGGCGAGTTTTGTACAAAGCTTATCTGTTAGGTGCTCATTTAGTTGCTCATTTTTTACGCCGGGATCGCGCCTATATTGGGCTTTCATCTGGCAGGAGGGGTTTCCTACAAAGCTGAGCTGTTAGTTGCTAATTTATTTGCTAATTTTTGCTTCTTCTCGCGCCTGGGACTATTGTCCCAAGCGCTGTCTAACTGCTACTGAGATTCAGCATTTGGTTAGACAAATACAATTACTATATTATGACCTTCTGGTTTCAGAATCAAGTAGTTTCCTCTAATTATATATGACAATTCCTAATGCTTAAAATAGATTAAATAGAGTTTAGTTATTTCAATATATTAATATCTAAACCGAGGAGGTCTTCTGGTCGATCGATATCTGCAAGAGTGGGAAGATAAGCAATATTGAGGTCTAGCTTTTGGGCGATCGCCCGCGTACAAGCAAATACTTCACTGCTTCCCCAGTCAATGCCACCAAACAATTCTGGTATCGATCGCCGCAGCCCGATCAGATAATAACCTCCATCTTTTGCCGGGCCCAAAACTAAATCGTGCTGGCTCAGTTCCTCAAAAGCTTGTGCTATGATTTCTGCTTTCAAACCAGGACAATCAGTGCCGATAATTGCAGTTTTCTCAACCCCGGAATTAAAAGAGTTTTGAAAGGCTGCTGTCATTCTTGCGCCCAAATCGCCGTCTTTTTGATTTTCACAAATAATATCATTTCCCAACCACTCTTGCATCAGTTGTTTGCTGCCGCCGGCTCGGTGAATTTCTACCGATAATTGGCGGTATTTTTGGAGAGAGAGAGCGGAGGCGATCGTCCGTTGTGCCATCAAGCGGTGAAGGTTGGCAGCGCCTGTTTTTCCCAGCACCGGGATTAGTCGAGTTTTGGTTGTTCCCGGTTCTGGATAGCGGGTGAAAACAATCAGTTTTTCGGGCATCTTTTATCGTTTAGGAGTTTTAAAGGAAGGAACCGCAGAGGAAGAGAAGAGAAAGAGTTGACAACTGATTCACGGATTGCCGATCGATATTGGTGGGTTAGGCGATGACTTAATTTAATCGTCGCGCCCAACCCAGCCTACAATGTATTTACTTAAAAATAGCCAGGGGTTAGCTCATTTCTAGCATTCGCTGGATGGGCTGCAAGGCTGCTAGTTGAATATCTAGGGGCATGGTAATTTCAGGGGTTTGATTTTTTAGGGAGAGATACAGTTTTTCCAAGGTATTTAATCTCATGTGCGGGCATTCGTTGCAAGCGCAGTTATTATTGGTTGAGGGAGCGGGGATGAAGCGTTTGTGCGGAGCTTGCTTTTGCATTTGGTGAATGATTCCCGGTTCAGTCGCGACAATAAAAGCTTGGCTGGAACTAGCTTGAGAATATTTGAGCAAAGCGGTGGTGGAGCCGATGTAATTAGCGTGGCGCAGCACGGGAGGTTCGCATTCTGGGTGGGCAATTATTTCGGCTTCGGGATTTTCGATTTTGAGTTGAACTATCTTTTTTTCTGAGAAGTTTTCGTGGACGATGCAGGCTCCTTGCCAGATTTCCATGTTTCTACCGGTTTGTTCCATGACGTAGCGGCCGAGATTGCGGTCTGGCCCAAAAATTATCGGCTGATTGTCGGGAATTTGGTTGACAATTTTAACAGCATTAGAACTGGTGCAAATTATATCGCTCATTGCCTTAATTGCGGCGGTACAATTAATGTAGGAAATTACCAAATGTCCTGGGCGCTCGGCTTTGAAAGCTGCAAAGGCTTCGGGAGGGCAACTGTCGGCGAGGGAACACCCAGCATTTAAGTCTGGCAACAATACTAATTTGTCGGGATTGAGAATTTTTGCGGTTTCAGCCATGAAATGAACTCCGGCAAAAACTATGACATCAGCGCTGGTGTTGGCGGCTTTGCGGGCAAGTTCTAGGGAGTCGCCAATGAAGTCTGCGATGTCTTGAATCTCGGAGTCTTGGTAATAGTGGGCGAGAATGACGGCGTTCAACTCTTGTTTGAGGGCGTTAATTGCTGCAAACAAGTCGTCGGGCAGTCGGGTTTGAGTAAAGTAGGGAGCTGGTGCGGTGGTAAACACAGTTAGAATATTCCGGGGAAGGTGGCGAAGACAGCTAAAGTGTATTTTGAATTATAGTTGAATTCACCAAAAAGTGCTGGCTGTTCAGTGGAACCCATCTAAAATCTCACATCTAAAATCCAAAATATGCTCCGGGAGAGTGCAAAAATTGGTCGCTGTTTCTTATGCTGAGTAAGAAGGGGCTAGGGATCGATCGCACATAAAAAATGAAATGAATAAAGCTAAATCTATCAAAATTGCGGTGGTGGGGGATGTTCACGATCGCTGGGAACCTGAAGACGGCGAGGCCCTGAAGCATCTGGGCGTTGATTTGGTGCTGTTTGTGGGGGATTTTGGCAATGAGTCGGTGGAGGTGGTGCGAGCGATCGCCCAATTGGACATTCCGAAAGCAGCGGTGTTTGGGAACCACGACGCTTGGTACACGGCGACGGAGTGGGGCCGCAGTCAGTGCCCTTACGATCGCACTCAAGAAAATTGGGTGAAACAGCAATTAGATTTAATGGGAGAAGCTCACGTCGGTTACGGGAAACGGGATTTTCCAGAATTGGGCGTAACTGTGGTGGGAAGCCGCCCGTTTACTTGGGGGGGATCGGAGTGGAAGTACGGGGATTTTTACTCGGAGTGGTTTGGGGTAGAAAGTTTTGAGGAGTCGGCGCGGCGCATAGCAGGGGCTGCGGCTCTGGCCGACTGCGAAAATGTGATTTTTTTGGGTCACACGGGCCCGACGGGGTTAGGAGAGGCTCCTGAAGACCCCTGCGGGCGAGATTGGAAGCCGCTGGGAGGGGATTGGGGCGACCCTGATTTTGCGGAGGCGATCGATCGAACTCGGAGTTCGGGAAAGCACATACCTCTGGTAACTTTTGGTCATATGCACCACAAACTGCGGCACAAAAAGCATGAGTTGCGGAAGTCGCTGGAGGTGAGTGCGGAGGGTACAGTTTATTTGAATGCCGCCAGCGTACCGCGAATTGTCGAGAGAGAGTGCTCGAAACTGCGGAATTTCTCGATCGTCCTGCTGGAAAATGGAGCAGTGTCGGAAGTGTCTCTGGTTTGGCTGGGGGAGGATTTCGCGGTGGCCTTAGAACAAATTCTTTATCGGCGCGCTGAATCTGCGGCTATTTGTAGTTAGTGGCAATTGCTGGTATGATTAATTAATGTATGCGCCGGGAGAGGTGGCAGAGTGGTCGAATGCGCTCGGCTTGAAACCGAGTGTGGCAGTGATGTCACCGTGGGTTCAAATCCCACCCTCTCCGTTTTTGAGAAAATGCCTAATTTTTGGGCGATCGCAATTTTGTCAGACACACCCGATTTCAATTGAGGGCCGTAAAGGCCGAGAGTCGATCGCTCAAACTCCCCTCCACTCAAATAACTCCAATTGCTGGAACTCTCTTAGGGTTCCCAGGCTCAGCCACCAACGCGGATGATTTTCCCTGTCTTCCAACAGGCTCCTCGGGCGTACTTTTATCCTGTTTCCGAGGGACTCTCGGTACAGCATCCAAATAGATTCCCAGTCGATCCAGGCCGCGCTGCCAAATAACTTTTGCAGCATCCACATCGGCATCCTCATGATGGCCGCACTCTTGGCAGATAAACTTCTCCCGATCTCGATTGGTGGGACTGACATACCCGCACTCGCTGCATTCCTGAGAGCTAAAATGAGGTACCGCTTCATAAACCAGAACGCCCGCCCTTTCGGACAAAATCTTGACTTTCTGTTTTAAGAGACCTCTTGCGAAAGTGCGCTCGTTCTAGGTAAAATAAAAGAAATAATTAGCTCCCATAAGATGAATTACGAACAAGTACAAAAGTTAAACCCCGCCGACTTTAAACGGTACTGTGGACTACATCAAGAGACATTCAAAG
>NZ_JANMZH010000498.1:0-2676 GCF_031383065.1 Microcoleus sp. OTE_8_concoct_300
GGCGTCCCGCCCGTGCAAAAATGACGGGCGGGACGCCCATCCCACAATAACAAATAAAATTGTAAGTTATTTAATTAGCGATACTTAGTAGCTGGGGTGCTGGCGACTGCTGGCACTTCAATTTTCCCAGCAACTTCTGTCTGGCTGCTTTGCACTGCCTTGTCTGATACTTGGGAAGCCGGTTCGGCTGTGTCTGCTGCTGCCCGGGGTTCAGTACTTTACGGTTGACTGTACCATCACCTGCTAATTTCATCTCTCGATCGCCAGATTTGCTGGAGTTGCTCCCAGGGCGATCAACAACGGATTGTACGGGAGCCACCACTATCTGCCTCAAACTGACAACTGCCCAGAGTCCTCGCTTACGCCCGACTTAACAGACAGTTATAGGTAGGATTGTGGCTGCTTGTCGCATCCGTTACACAACTTTCGCTCCTGTTGTGTCAAGCTTTTTAACCTAACTTTAAACCTGCGGCCTCTAAGGGGCTATTTCCCCCGCCAGGAGTCGGGAACTGAGGCATCAAGGCTGGTAAATTTACCTCGTAACAGGCCAATTTCCGACTTGACCAATTTTGGTTTTCTGATGCCCCCAGCAGTCGAGACTTGGCTGGGCGATCGCCATTTTTGATACCGCCCGTCGGCGGGTTTAATTTCCCGCTCAATTAAAACAACTTTTTTGTTGCTTGAGTGCGGCTGCAATTGGTAGTGCTTAACCCGCTGTTGGCGCAGGGAAAGCTCTGTTGCTTGACAGACCAACTATATCGAAGATTCCTAGCGGTTTTAGCGATGTTTTTGCCGGCGGGCGCTCGGAGGAGTTTAGTGCTAAGCTGGCTAAAATGCAAAACTCGAAAATAGATCTGCTGTCAGAACAAAAAACCCAAACGCTGGGGGTAAGCAAGTTATACCATTTTCGCTTAAAGAATTGGGAGTAACTGATGACATAAAGGTTTGGAGCTTGGCTACACTTGGATTATTTTGGGTAACTGGTATTAGTAAAAAAGTGAGGTTTTATGGAAGATTTTGGTGTTATTATTGCTTGCTGTGACCAAGATTATTTGTTTGCAAAGGGTTGCTGTGCTAGCATCCGATATTTCCTGGGAGATGTTCCCATCTGCCTGTTGATTGACGGTACGTTTTCCGTGCTTCCCCTAGAAAAAGCTTACGGAGTGCGCGTCATTAATCACGATAGCGTCTCTGAGCCACTTCTGAGAAAAAGAAGCTTTGGTTGGGGAAAAAGTCATATGATTCCCTTTTGGGAAAGTCCTTGGCAAAATTTTCTCGTGATGGATGCAGATACAATTGTTTGGGGAGATGTCCTCAAATTGGCTAATTTTCAAGACTTCGACTTTATTATTGACCAGCCTAGTCACGATTACTCGGATGCGGATATCACGGAATTTTTCTTTGACATTCCGGGAGTCGAAAAGTATTTTCCAGATTTTCGTTGGCAAGACTATCGCTCTCGCTATGTCTGTCCAGGCACATTCTTTGGGAAGCGAGGTGTTTTCAGCTTAGAGGAGTATAGAAAGATTCTGGATTTTAATGATGAACATCCAGAGATATTTAAGTATGGAGACATGGGCTTTTTTAACCTGATGGTCTTCCGCGCCGCTCAAGAGGGCAAACTGCGGGTGCAGAATGTGGATATGCAGTTGTTGGTGCCGGATTTTGACCAGGATTTGCTGAGAAAGCGGTTTCCGGTTGAGTCAAGCGGACCTGCGGGCGATCGCACTCAGGGGACGGTGATTCACTGGTGCGGGCCGAAGCCAACTTTATCTAGTGGGAAAGTTTACTCGGAACCGATGAATTTTTGCCGCCGCAAGTGTCAGGAGGATGTTTGGAACCGCACGGGTTTGGCGGCGGAGATGTCGTTGCAAGTTGAGGATTTACAGCGATCGATCTACGTGTATAAGAATAAGTTTAAGAAGAAGTTTCGGCAGTTGACTGGTAAGTAGACTACTACTTGCGCGCCCGGGGCGAGAAACCGGGAATATCCCTAGATTTCTCGCCGCCAAATCCAGCTTTTTCTAATAGTGTTCGGTCAAGAGGCTTTTCTTAACCACACAGGATCGCCGATGAACTGAGATGTTAATTGGGGTTAACCTTCGAGAGGCAAAGTTGGGTTGGCCCGGCTGGGGGTAAAACTTGGCGGTGAACGCTTATTAGACCTCTTGCAAAAATAACTAGGACGGGCAAGATGCCCATCCCACAAGAGTTGTTTTTTCTTGTGAGACGGGCCGAAGAGCCCGTCCTATAAATTTATGAAAAGGACTTTTGCAAGAGGTCTATTTTGTGGCTTTCCCGCTGAGTTTGTCTTTCGACGGCGATCGCCTCAAATTCGACTTCCATACAGCCTTAGGCAATCTCTAACTCGACACTTGCTCCCACGCTTCCCAACCCGTTAGCTTTAAATTCGGTAATCCAGCGCGGCCCGTCGAGAATTAGGTAGGTTTGCCGATCGTACACCCAAACTTTCACATAGGATCGCGAATTAAATAACTTACAATTTTAATTGTTATTGTGGGATGGGCGTCCCGCCCGTCCAAAAAGGACGGGCGGGACGCCCATCCCACTTTCAAGAGTGGAAGTTTGGGTGTACGATCGGCAAACCTACCTAATTCTCGACGGGCCGCGCTGGATTACCGAATTTAAAGCTAACGGGTTGGGAAGCGTGGGAGC
>NZ_JANMZH010000499.1:0-4409 GCF_031383065.1 Microcoleus sp. OTE_8_concoct_300
AGTCAACAAATGTTACAGATTGTTGCAAAAATTCAGGAAAATCAGATTTAGATTGCGGGAATCCCCTAATCTGTATGTTGGTTAGTTGTATCGTTATGCTGGCAGCTCACGGTGTCAACTATTTCTGAAATTTGAGATAACGGAGATTTTAACGTGGCGCTTCCTTTATTAAGCTACGCCCCCAAGAGCCAAAACCAGCGCGTTGCTGGTTATGAAATAGGGGGCGACGAGCAGCCGAGAATTTTCACAACTGAAAATGTGCTCTCGTCTGGAGACATGGAAAATTTGATTTGGGCTGGATATCGCCAGATTTACAGCGAACACCAAATCCTCAAGAGCAACCGCCAAAAGTCTTTGGAGTCGCAACTCAAGTTCGGCCAAATTACGGTGCGGGACTTTATTCGCGGTTTGGCGACTTCGGCTCCTTTCTTGGAGCGGAATTATCAAACTAACAGCAACTATCGGTTTGTGGAAATGTGCGTGCAGCGCGTTTTGGGCCGGGATGTTTACAGCGAGCGCGAAAAGATTGCTTGGTCGATCGTGGTAGCCAATAAGGGGCCTCAAGGCTTTATTGACGAGTTGGTCAATAGCGATGAGTACCTGGATAAGTTCGGCTATGACACAATACCTTACCAGCAGCGCCGAATTTTGCCTCAGCGAGTTGGAGGGGAGACTCCTTTCAACTTGAAGACGCCCCGCTACGGTGAGTACCACCGTTCGCAGCTTGGCTTCCCGCAAATCATTTGGCAAACAAGTGTCCGCCGTTTTGTTCCTCAAGAACAGCAGGCCAAGGCTGGCGATCCGTCGAACTATTTGGGTATGGCGCGCAATATGCCCATTCCTACTACTCCGCCACAGCGCGTGGCTCTGGCTAATATCAATATCGACACGATGGTTCCCCGTCGCCGATAATTGATGCTGTCTGATGCAATTATTTGTGTCGGGCGATCGACTGAATCGATCGGCTTTTAGGCTGAGAGAGTTTTGAGTCTTGAGTTTTGAGGTTTGAGTTTTTTGATAAACTTGGAATCCAAAACTCGGGACTCATAATTTTTTGTCATTAGTGATTAGTCATTAGTGATTAGTCATTAGTGATTAGTCATTAGTTATTAGTTATTAGTTATTAGTTATTAGTTATTAGTTATTAGTGATTAGTCATTAGTGATTAGTCATTAGTCATTAGTCATTAGGAAGAAAAATAATTCGACCTTTTCTCATTGTCAACTCTTAGTGCATAGGTGCATTTATGCAGCCGCAATATAACGAAGGTGCTGGAAAACGATTGCGTCGCGAGGCTCAACAGCTTCGTACCAAAGCCTTATACAGGTACGGTGCGGCAACAGGGTTGGTGTTGTTGCCAGTGCTAGTATTATACGCGCTAGCACCTTTTGCTCCTTTATTTTTTTTGGTCGCGGCTCTTGTGATAGGGGCATTAATCGCCATTCCGTTGATTAAGAAGGGGAACAAGTTTTGGAAGTCGTCTCAGATATATGACCAAGGGGCCTGTGGTGAAGAAAAGACTGAGCAAGTTTTGAAGTCCCTAACCCAATCTGGATGGATAGCTGAGTACAACTTAATATTGCCGCAAGTAGGCGATATCGATGTGTGGCTGCGATCGCCTAAAGGAGTCAATTTTATCCTTGATGTGAAGTCTCACTCAACCGTAGTTAAGTTGGATGGGGATGTGCTCAAGCGTCTCTCTTACGACGGGAAATTGATAGATTTTAATAAAGATTTTCTGGCACAGATTGCCAACCAAGCTACGGCTATAAAAAAAGCTAAGAAGTTAACCAAGGTCACTCCAGTAGTTGTATTTAGCGAGGCCAAAGTGATTTTGATCAACAAAAAGAAGATTAGGGGTGCTTACGTCCTGGAACTGGGCAATCTGGTGTCAAGGTTGCAAGAACTCGAGCGCACCTATAAAAGTAGATAAGATTGAGAGAAATGAGATAAACGGCTACATTGATATGTTTGACATCAACAAATTTGCACACAGCAGTACCATCCCAGACTTGCACTAGCATCTAAGTGATACTTGTGCTATAAAAAAAAGTTAAGGTAGAAACAATATCCTGGAGGGAATGTTGAACAAAGCAATCAAGGTATAGCCTTTCTCAGTAACATGAGGTGCACGCTTGATAAACGGGCATAGGGCATAGGGCATAGGGCATAGGGCATAGGGCATAGGGCATAGGGCATACCTCACTTTATTGAGAACGGCTGTATATAAAATTCTCAAGGCCTGATGGCGACTTGTCATAACAGCTTTGGCGACTGCTATACCACTTATCAAGTGTGAGTTCGCAACCGCAATATTTTTAGCAGGGTGTTGAATTGATCGGGTAAAGGTGCGATCGCCTCTATTAATTCTCCGGTTACGGGATGCTGCAATGTCAGCCGCCATGCGTGGAGGGCTTGTCCGGTTAAATTGACGCCTATAGAACGGTTAGAACTGTACATCGGGTCGCCGACAATGGGATGTTTTATTTCCGCTGTATGCACGCGAATTTGATGGGTGCGGCCTGTTTCTAATTGATAGTGCATTAAGCAATAGTTGCCGATTCTTTCTTTGATTGTCCAGTGAGTAACTGCGGGGCGACCGCCTTTTTCTACTGGTACTACCGCCATTTTTTTGCGGTCTGTGGGATGCCTCCCGATGGGTAGGTCTATTGTGCCTGTTTCGGTGTTGGGAGTGCCGTAAACTATGCCTAAATATTCGCGGCGGGCGGTTTTGGCTTTCAGTTGGGCTTGCAGGTTTTGGTGCGCGATGTCGGTTTTGGCGATCGCGATCGCACCTGTTGTATCTTTGTCTAATCTGTGTACGATTCCCGGCCGCTGAACTCCGCCTATTTCTGCTAGGGGACAGTGCGCTAAGAGAGCGTTGACTAATGTACCGTCTTGGTGTCCGGCGGCTGGGTGGACGACTAATCCGGCTGGTTTGTTGATGATAATTAGGCTGTCGTCTTCGTAGAGAATGTCGAGGGGAATTGCTTCGGCCTGCAAGGAAGTGGGCTGGGCTTCGGGTAAAGTGATGTGGATGCGATCGCCCGTTTTTACTGATATTTTTTTCGAGGTGCAGGTTTCGTCGTTGACTTTGACGTTACCTTGTGATATGAGGGTTTGGATTCGCGATCGGGATAAGTCCGGTATCTGGTTTGACAGCCAAATATCTAATCGCTGATTGACATTATTTTGAGTCAATTCCCCTGTATTTTCTACTGTGTACATTTGTGCAGTGTCTGTTTCTATCATTTACTTTATTTGGTTATAATTGTAAGTCGTTATATAATTATAAGTTAATCTAAGGTGCGTTGCTATTATATTGTCAATTTTTCTGGTGATTTTTTGATGGCGAAGCACCTACAATTAATAGCAATAGCGTGCCCAGAAACCGGGTTTTTACCAGAAAACTTCGTGACAATGCAGAAACTCCGAAAAACCCGGTTTATTTGACTATAATTATAACTTAATCAAGCAAGCCACAAAAAAATGGCAGAAAACTCCCTACGCATTAATCATGTTGACGATTCAATCCAACTATCCTGGCAGCGGGGCAACTCAATGGCTCGCTCCGCCCCTCCCATAACCTTTGAACATCCCTTTGACAGCAAAGTATTAGCCGATTTGCGCTGGTATCTCGAAGAGTATCTGCGCTTTCCCTACGGACTAGAACCGGAAAAGGCTAAAAAAATTGAACAGCAGTTGCAAGCTTGGGGACAGCAGCTATTTGACTTAGTATTTCGCAGCAGCGACAAAGCGCGGGAGTTTTTTCAGGAAGCGACACGAGCCGGATTAGATAAATGCGAAATTAGTATTGTTTCCGACAATCCTGCCGTACTCAATTTGCCCTGGGAATTGCTGTTTACCCCAGATTATCAATTTCTTGCACCTTTGCTGGCGGGGATGTATCGCAGTCTTAGCGAGTATGCAGTTCGGGAAGACATGGGAGAAATGTCTGACGAACAATTAAATATTTTATTAGTTATTGCTCGACCCTATGGAGCGAAGGATATTAATTTTCAAACCATCGCCCGCCCCATGCTAGAGGCACTCAAACCTATTCAAAAACAGGTGAATCTCACCGTATTGCGTCCCCCTAGTTTAAAGCAGTTTGAAGCAGAACTTAACGCCCGCAAAGGCTTTTATCATATCGTTCATTTTGACGGACATGGAGACTTTCAAGCTGACAGCAAAACCGTTCAAACTCAGTACGGCAAATCGGGAGAAGGCGTTTTAGTCTTTGAAGATGCAGACGGCGAACCGGAAATAGTTACTGCTAGGGAAATTGCCCAATATTTGACTGATTGTCGCGTGCCGATTTTTATTCTCAATGCTTGCAAGTCGGGACAAGCTGGGGAAGAAGCCTTTTCTTCCGTCGCGGGACAGTTGGTGAAGTTGGGCGCGAAAGG
>NZ_JANMZH010000506.1:0-18865 GCF_031383065.1 Microcoleus sp. OTE_8_concoct_300
ACCAACTTATGTGCAAACCCCTCGGGGACGATGCAGAGACTCAGAAGATTTTAGATGAAACAATAAATCAGAACTATACCAAAGCGGCTGGGATGTTGGCTCCTGTTTTAGTCAGTGGAGTTGGGTTAGCTCCTGCTGTTGGTACTCTCCTGGCAACTCTAATTATTAAAAAGATTGCAAAGACAGGTGCTAATGCAATTTGCGAGAATTGGGAGAAAAGTTTAGCAAAACCTACAAGCTGATCTTTATACAAAGATTAGTGATAAAAATTATGTCAGGAGGCGATCGCTCAACCTTCTGAAATTTTCAGGATCTGGTTTTGCCGTCTTCAACTTGGCTAGGCCATTTTGATATTGGTTGATGCCGATGGCGATCGCGTAGGCTTTGAGTAAAATACGTTATCAATTAAACTTCCTTTTACAAATAGTTTTAGCTTCTTTGGCAATATCATCCATAGATGGGTTAAGAATAGGATGTTTTTGAAGACGGCTGCAAGCAACACCAAGTAATACTTGCCAGTTTCCAGGGAAAATCTTTAGAGAGGGATTATAGATGTAACTGTAACTAATAATGCTCTTGCCACTAGGACTAAAAGCTAAAAAAGAGCATGAGTTTCCACAAGTATTGAATAAAGCACCAGGTTGATTAAACTTTGCAATTGGGTTTCCTTCAATATCCCAGAGTCTTATAACACTATCTCCACCCCCTTGTAGAAAACCTACACTCGTGGCAGTAACAAGAGTTTGACCATCAGGACTTAAGGCGATCGCATCTACATTTCCCTCGTGAAGAAAGGGTAAACCCAATTGATTGCCTTGATAGTCTCTCACTTCAATTTCATTATTGTTGGTGACAATAGCAATCTTCTTACTGGAATTGCTGAGAGCAATATTCTTAATTATTTTTGAATAATTGATTTGTGAAATCTGATTTCCGTTTACACTTTGTATTTGAATAATTTTTTTCTGTTTAACAACAGCAATTGATTGACCATTAGGACTATAAAATATGTCATCATATGCAGGGTAAACTCCTTTAGGACTATCCTTGACTTCTTCCAATTCTAAAGTATTCCCTTGCGAACGAATCACAATACTACTGCCATCAGTCCTAAAAAATCGTGAAGGAGTTACCAGATTTTCATAGAGAGAAACCTGTACTTTGATCGCTCTATGAAATTCTTCTTTTTGGGTGACTTGCACGGATTTAATGCCAGGGAAAGATTCCGTACTCCAAATCCGTACAGTTCCATCAGCACCAGCACTAGCAATCAATTCCCCATTAGGGCTAAAAGCAACGGAAGTAATTGAGCCATATTCATTGTTAGTATTGCCGTAAAAGTTTGCACACTGCGCCCAACCTACTTTTGCATGACCAACTAAACGCGGAGCGACTAGCTCACCAGATAGTAGATCATGGATTTCTAGGGTATCATTATCGCCAGCAGTAACAAAGATATTGCCACGAGGATTAGAGGCAACAGCATAGGTAGAAAATTCATGGGCTTTTGTGTGAATATTCTGTAGATAGTTATATCGCCATGAATGCCATATTGCTAAAGTTTCTCTGTATGGATTGCTTTGTAAAGCTCTACCAGCAATAATGTCATTACCATCAGGATTAAAAGCAATAGATGTAATACAGCCTATTCCTCCATTATCCTCTGATTCTTTGTCTGAATTATTATTGAAAGGTAACTCTTTTGGAGCAGTTTTTTGCTCGAGATTCCATAATCGAAGAAGATGTCCACTACCACCTGTAGCAATAGTTTTGCCATCGGGACTGAAAGCAACTGACAGAATAACAGCTCTCCTCCCTTCTTTGCTAATATCTCTGATATTTCCTAAAATCTTAGAAGTTTTATTGAGATTCCAAAGTCTAACAATACCATCTCTACCTACACTCACAAAAGTATTACTATCAGTTGGGCTAAAAGCTAAGGCAGTTACTCCTCCTTCATGCTTACCGAAAATTGCAGATTTTCCTTGAAGATTCCAACGTCTAACTGTGCCATCTTTGCCGCCACTTACCAAAGTATTATTATCAGTTGGGCTAAAAGCTAAGGCAGTTACTCCCCCTTCATGCCTGCCCACAAGGTTGCTTACAATTGGATATTTTCCTTGAAGATTCCAAAGTCTAACTGTGCCATCCTGACCACCACTAACAATAACTTGACTATTCGGGCTAAAGGCTACTTTCGTGACTGCTCCCTCGTGCCTTCTCAAAATATTGAGTTCTCTTGATGCTTCTAATACAGAAAATAAGCTAGATTTTGCTGAACTAAGAACTGAATTAAAAAATGGTTTTGATGCCTGATCCGTGGCTTGAATTGCGAAAGCTAAAGCTTTGGGAGGATCGGTAGATACTAAAGTTTTAGAAACAGCGACTTCTTCTCGTAAACGAGATAATTTAGCTTGATAAAGTGCGGCCAGAGTCAATCCAATTAGCACAATCACAACCCCCGTTACAATTCCGGTTAAGCGATAAGCATTTCTTTTTTTTTCAACTAAACTTTCTCTAACAAATTCATCCTCTATTTGATTAAACCAGTTGTTTATAATCAGAATTTGCTTCAACTGTCCTAAGCGAGGATCGTCATCCCAAAGATATCGGGTTGAACTTTCCTCACGACCCTTTGCAGCCTCCGCTTCCTGCTGTTTCAGTCGTTCACGAGCGAATTTTCGTTCTTGAATTTTTTGAATAATAGCTGTTTCTGCTTGTCTCCAAATATCGCGGAGTCTCTTACGTCTTGCTTCCTGCTGGTTCTTGCTCTCCCACTCATTTGCTGCAACGGTTAACCGTTGTTGCAAGGTGAGCTCCTCTTTCTCGTTCTTAATCCACTGCTGCAACTTATCCCATTCACGCACCAAAAAATCATGTGCTGGTTCCACATAAGACACCCCTGCCTCCTGTCCTGTTACTAACAACCGAGTTTTGATCAACCGATCGCTCACCTGTGCCACACGCTTGTTTTCTTCCGCATCTGGATAGACTAATTCAGATTCGGGTACCCGTCGCCGTGCAATTCCTACCCCCTCGATCGCCACCATCCGCAGCATCACCCGTCGCATCGTCGCTTGGTATGCCTTGCCCGGTGCTTCGCCAAAATCTCTTACGAGATTGTCATACTCCTGCGTCGCCCGACGAGTCAGCGCTCCTGCCACTCCACCCAGTTCCTCGTAGTCCTTGATTCGTAAAGCGCGATCGGTTGCATTATCCTTCGTCCAACGATCGTACAGTTTGATATACAGTTCACTCAAGGTAAACGAGAGCAACGGCAAGGCTCCCGGCATCTGCCCCACCTCATCAATCAACATACCCACCAACTCCGGTGGCTCAAAGTACAACGCTTGTTTCAGGGCAGGCCCTTCGATCGCCTGTCGCAACTCATCCAAATTCATCGCCCGCACGGGGAATCGCGCATCTTTCCAGTAAGCCGAAAGTGGTGAGGAAAGAAAACGCGGTTCAAAGTCCGATCGTAGCGTCAACACAATATGCAACTGCTGGGGACATTCAACAATTGCCCCTAAAAGCACCTGCAAAAACGGTAGCCAAGGTTGGGATTCAGCAGCGCGATCGCTCTGTTGCCTGTCACCACCATGAGTTTCTGTTTGACTCTCCTGGCTCATCGTAATCAACTCTTCAAACTGGTCGATTGTTAACAGCAACTTGACATCGAGATGAGTTTCGCTCCACTTTCTAATCACACGGGTGAGGTGTTGCCGCGAGTTTTGGAGTCTATTACTCAGAGACTCTAGCTGTTCAAAAATTGCCCGATAAAGCTGCGATAACTGTTCCTTTTCTTGGGGATTGCGACACAAAGCCAAAAGCTGCTTGAAATAATCCTCAACGACCAAAAGTTTAGCTTCTGACTTTGCACTGTTCCAAGACTCTGCTAGTTTGACAAACACTGTATCTGTTGATTCCTCACCCTGATCTTGACCGCTTTCTTCCTTGGGTTTGAACACCTCATCTAGAAAACTCACTTGAGAGAGTTGCTCGATCAGTTCCGGCTTTTCGATGGGCACAATGGCTCGTGCTAAAGCTGTAAATGGATACCGATCCGGACGTATTGGATCGAGGATGTACCATTTTGATTCCTGCCTCAACTCAGGAATCAATCCGGCTTTAACTAAACTGGATTTACCGGAACCCGAAGCTCCCAAAACGACCGTGAGAAAACGATTCGCTTGAGACAGACGATGCTGGAGTTCTTCAACTAATATCTTTCGACCGAAAAAGAAGTTAGCGTGTTTTTCATCAAACGATGCCAACCCGCGATAGGGATTATTGCTCTCGTTCAGGAGTGGTGCAGGCTTGAGTTGCTCGGACGTGAATCCAGGCTTTGTGAAAACAAACTCTCCTCGGTCATACTCTAGCCTCATCGGATAGATTCCAGGCTTTTGACGTTCGCCAGACAACTGGCTGACCTGCTGTTCTAGATACACATACAGTTCGTGAGCAGTAATTACGCCATCCGGAATCATGTCTGCTTTGTTTTCGCGCAATCCTTCCAGCAGTGCCAGTGCAAACGGAGAATGCAGTACCTGCTTCTCATCTGGAATTGCATCACGATCGCGCTTAGGATCAGCTAATTTAGCCACATCTAATGCTTCTTGGTCGTGCGCCGCCGAGGTTATTACCTGCCATGCTGGATAGCGAATGAAGCGATCGTAGTGTTCCCGGCGTACCGTTTCTAGAATGGGAATGATTTTCCGGCGACCTGCCCAGCGAAACGTTCCAGCGAAGCAGCAGTCCAGAATGACTAGCAAATGATGACAGTCCAGTTTTTTTAGTGCCTCATACACCTCAGACATGGCTAAAAAAGAGCCTTCTTTCTGCCAGTCTGCATCCTGTGGGACTAGATATCCTTTTGGACCGTCTTCACTGTTGCGGGGAATGCCATGACCTGCAAAGTAGAAAATGAGGCGATCGCCTTTCGTCGGCTTGAGTTGATTGGGAAGAGTATCATTAAGTAGCGTTTGGAGTCCTGTCAGTGTGGCGGCTTCGTCTAACAGACGAATGACATTTTCAGGTTTATATTCATACTCTGTTTCTAACAAATCGGCAAGTGCCCTAGCATCGTTGACTGGTGTTCTCAGACGGTGAATTTGAGGATGGTTTTCATAACAATCAATACCGATAACGACGGCTAAATTGCGATCAAAGTTCGTTTTGTTATATTCCCAAGCCACGGGTCTACCTCCACTGAATATTTTTTATCAAGCTCGCTACTCCGATACGGGCGCTCTCACCTGATTAAGGGCATCAAACCTGATGCCCCAAGCTTGTCGCCGCCACACCTAATGAGATTGCGATCGGGATTCAAAGTAACTGCAAGTCTCACTTCAAAATGTTCTGTTAGGGTTTGCAGTCACTGACCTGAAGTCGTTCGCTTAAATTTAGCCGCCTCAAACTCTCAGTTATTCGACAGCCCGATTTCAAAGCTATGATTGAGTGAGAGTGAATGTCACCTGCTTCGTTACCCACTCAGCATTTGGATTCGGTTTAGAGCGCACTCTACGACCTTCAGGTGGCGGATTATCCAGATCGGCACCAATAGTACCTAATAGCTGGTTGAGAGGGTTAATCCCTAAACCCTTTTGATTGGCTACCTTCTCAAGCTCTTGGTCAAGATTTCCTCTTTGACCTAAATCATCATCAAGGGCAGGTAAAGTAAGCCAGTCAAATTGGGCGATACCGCGAGTTGCAAACAACTTGAGCGTTTCTTTCGCTTGTTTGTAGGCTTCGCCATCTGGCAATTCAGTATTCACGGTATCGTAAATCTCTGCTTTGCTATCAAGGGGATAAAATATGTCTTCGTTTCCCTTGATAGATAATTTATATATCGCCCAAGTCGAGTCAAGGTCTAAGATCGCAATATTCAGGGGTTGAGAGGAGGTATTCTTGATCCGCAATACCATTGATTGACCCTGTTTGATCACAATATTGCTGGGATCTGCAAAAGGTTTACGGTTTAGGTCTAACAATTCAAATTCAATATATTTATTGAGTTCGGAATCCGGATTGTCAAGAGATTGAACTGCCTGATATTTTGACAAATGAACTAAGCGTTTAACGACAGCATTTGCCGAATCTTGGTCATTAATCTTCAGTAGCTTTCCTAAGTTTTTTAAAGGAGTTTCAATCGAAATTTCGTACTCGCCATCTCTGCCAACTGCAACCTGATAGTCAGACTGTTGCTCGTCACCGGCTTTCACTTCAACAACCCAACCATTCCCTGCCAAAGCTTGCCGAACTTTCTCTAAAGCTTCCTTTTGTTTGTCAACCCACTCGGCAGGTAATTGATGCTCCTTATCCCCAGCTTCTTTGTTATCTAACAAGAGGACTCGACGCACGAGGGTGACGGGAGCAGCGACCATGACAGCAGGAGAGCCTGGTTCGATTTTTAGCTCTTCTTTAACCTCAATGCCTCCCTCTTCAGGCTCCAGAACTCTAGCCATTGATTTCGAGGCTTGAACCTCTACAATTTCAACAATCGCCTGTTGCTGCTGCCTGTTGGAAAAATCTGTGGCATTGAGTGGATAGATAGCGAATTGCGTACCGCTACTAAGTCCTTGCGCTAACCCTGCATTCAAGGTGACTTGCTTTTGGTTAGAATCTACACTCATAACGGTCACGCTGTAGTGATGCGGTAAGCTCTCGTTCCCAAATACTGCGCGGGTGCCGTCACCGATTAACATGGGTAACTGTTGGGGGAACTTACTCTGAATTTGAGCACAGACGCGATCGTACAGCTTTCTGAAACTCAATCCTGTAGAACTGGTCGCCAGAGTCTGAATTAGCCAGTAAGTCAGCGCTCCATGTCGCTCCTTGCCATCAAACGTATACTCATAAGCATATTCATTGGGGCGACAGGCTGCTAAAAGAACGTAATTATTTGCTGGCGGAACCCATGCAATCTCACCATCTAGTCCTCCAGTTTGAATCTTCCAATTTTTGATCAACTCTTCATCTTTAGCAACCAAGCTTTCCTTGTTTGGCGGTGTTGTGTCAGTTTCTTCCCCGCTTCGGATAGCAGCATCACCTCTGGTTACTCCTCCAGAGTGACAGCAATCCATAATAACTGTGACGATCGATCCTTTGTCCGTCATCCGCTTCAACAGCGTTGCCAGTTCCACATCCAGCAGGTAGCGACCTCCAGCGCCAATATCCATTGGCACAATACATTCATCATTTTGGTCAGCCCCCTTCAGTTCTGGATATATGGTTGTCGCCCGTCCTCCATGTCCGGAGTAGTAAATGTATACCTGCTCTCCTGGTTGTGCGATTTCGGTAATGGCATTAAACTGCGCCACAATATTTTCATAAGTTGGTTCCAGGTCTTTGGTTTCGATTGTTTCAGCAACTTCAATATTCGGAGAAGTCAGCTTAAAAACCCGTTCGGAAGGAATCTTCAGTGTCTCTAAGAGGTAGCTTGCTACAAGATTAATGTCACGCACGCATCCCTTAAGATTTTTGTATAACCGATTAGGTTTATAGCCGTCAATGCCAATTAATAAAGCGTAAATATTCGGTGTTTGCACGGGTTGGTTAGCCATTTTTTTTTTCATCACTCCAGCATCTCTATTTAACTCAGAGAGTTGATGTATCAGCAGAGTTATGGAGCCACAATTTCAAGCTCTTCAGAAAACTCGGCTTATTCAGCAACGTATCCTTCAGTTCAAGGTTGGGTTAATTCGATCGCTAACACCTCAAGCGATTAACTCGCGGGTTTTTGATCCGACAATTCCGTCTGCGATTAAACCTTTTTTCTGCTGAAATTCTTTGACGGCTTTATCTGTCCCCGGTCCAAATTCACCATCAGTCCCAACTACAATGCCAGCTTTTTTCAACCCTTCCTGAAGCTTTAGTACATCCGAGCCTTCCATTCTGGGCATCGCCAAGCGCAAAGTTCTGGGTTTGTCATCCCACGGCGCTTTAGAAAACCCAGGAGCAGGAGATCGATTAAGTGCATCCTCGGTTTGAGGGCCAAAACCGCCATCTTCGCTAATCCTTTCATTAGGATGATTCTGATTCCAAAGCTGCTGAAATGCAAGTATTGATTGACTGCGAAGATCGATCGTGCCGTCGCCTTGGTAGTCGAAGTGAGGTGGGTCGCCTGGTAATGGATTCCAGCCATATTGCATCAAATAAACTTCCCAGCCTATTGCATCTTCAATGTCGATCGCTAACCCAGTTTGGTGGTTGCTGGCTCCCGGTGGAGCTACAGGATTAGGATTGTGGAAGCGATCGTTATACAGCAACATTTGCTGAGCGATCGTGCGGTAGGCAGAGTTCACCTGCATAGTTTGACCTCGATCTTGAATGGCTTTCTGGAGTGCCTGTTTTGCTGAAGATTGTACATAGGGAAAGGCTGCATCCAGCAAGTCTACATTGAGGTCATCAAAACTGACAAAGGCATCTGGCATCATCAGTTGCAGTTGATATATCAACTGCTGGGATAAGCCATTGACCACCGCCGTCGAAGACATGGGTGCATCTTGGAGCAATCCGGGAAAACTGCCTTTAATTCCCAACCGATCCCGTTGGACAAATTCTTCACAAGCTTCGACAATTACAGGTTGATTAAAGAGAATATCGCTTGAGTCACTCATGGTTTTCTCCTATCTGTTTGAATTTGGTTACACAATCGATGTTATAGTCCCAATTCTTTTCGTGTTTGGGCACCTACAACACCATCCGCTATTAGCCCTTTCTGCTGCTGAAACTGCCGCACTGCCTTCTCAGTATCATTACCAAAGAATCCATCAGGTTCGAGATTAATTCCTGCTGTTTTCAAAGCTTCTTGCACTTGACGAACATCCTCACCTTGCATGAGAGGATCGGTGAGTTTCAAAGTGCGAGGTGCTTCTGCGATTGTTTCCCCTGTTACTTCTTCGCCTGTTCCTTCATAGGTTAAGAATGACTGCCAGGGTTTTCCCAAAAACAGTGCTCGTTCAGCCAATCGTCGGCGTGTCAGCCCTAGCCAGGGTTCACCATTTACCTTATTCCACACAGGAAACTGATTAGCTGATCCTTGATAATTTCCCTGGTTCAAAAGCTTGAGAAGAGTTGAACCTCCAAAACCGTCTGTTCCTGGGCCGACGTTGAAGCAGAAGCAAACCAGTGCAGAAAACTGACTATCATTGAGCTGAGCTTCAACGGCATCCTCAACAAAGGATTCAAATTTTTCTAAATCTATCCTCAGCAATTCTTCTGCCTGTGTTTTGCTAATCGTCAGTCCTGGATAAACATCATCGCCAGTGTGTCCGTAACCAATTGTCCACACTCCACCGCCGTCATCATAAGCAGTTAGCTCACATCCTTCAAACGTAGTGAGAAGCTTAAAGCCTTCTCCATTGATATGCTTTGAACCTCTGCGTTCTGCCACATCAGGCGGTTGTTCGTCTGGAGGATGAATGTTGTATGTTTTAGCCACGCTGAACTTTAAAGCATCGATTAATGCTTTTACTTGCCCATTTGTCTCGGTGACTTTAACGGCTAGGTCGTCTTTTATTTCGTACACGCGACCATCGCCAAAGATTTCAAGCGATCTTCTTGGCATTTTAGTTTTTCCTTCTTAAAAAGTAGATTCTATGGCAAGACTTATCCTGAAGAGCCCGAGCGCCAAACTTTTGCCTGCCTCTGAGAACCTGTGAAAAGAGTTTATCAATTCATACCTGTTATCGAAACTCTTTCTCTTACAGGTTATTTTACTTATTATATATGTCTGTCCCCAAATAAGTTCCGGGATTTTATCGAGCCTTTACAAAAGTTTATTTTTGCGGATCGAGAGCGGTGTGCTGCTTGTTCTATTTAACGATCGCGATCGCCCAATTCCACCACTATCAAATTACACTTATTAGTCTTGGACGTATCAACTAACCAAAGAGCATAGTTGAAAACTACATTCAGCACCCGCAACTGGCATCTACAGTGCTATTGCGGATAGAAGTGACTCAGGAGAGATAGTAGTTAGTAAAAATACTTAATAATTTGTATCAGTAAGCATAACCCTGTTGGGAATGGGGCCCGAAACAGCTCTCGATTCCACTCCCCGTCAACGGTTTTGACCCAATAAGTCACAAGAGTGGATTTGCGGCTCTGGGAGTGGGGGCGTGAGCTTACTCGTGACGATGTGAGATGTGACAAAGGCTTTAGTTTTGTGGAATTTAGCCGCAGGGCGGACAGTCACAGCCGCCGCCCCTGCGGAAACCCGGTTTTGGTTGGTCAATTAATCTTTGCTTCCGCGCTAGATTTTTCAGATGCCGCAGCTTGCTTTATCTCTGAAATCGCTTTCCGGCTGAAAATTTGGAAGTAGAGAGAAACAAAAAACTCTTTGACGGGAAAAACTATAAAAGTCAAAGGATTAATTGTGACGATGATATTGCGGACATCAGCCTTAGCTTGTTTGACAACTTGCTGCGCTACCCAATCTGGAGACATAATGCCGATCGGGTTTAAATTGCTTTTAAACGGCCCTAAAATCAGTTTGCGAACGATGCAGGGCGCGTCTAGCCGGCGCAGGGTGACTAAATCTCCCAGGGCGCGCTTGCTGAGTTCGTACAGGGGACTGACAGCGGGAATTACTTCTGCTTCTGAAGTGTTGATCCAGACTTCTTTGCAAGCGATGTTTTCGTTAGTGCGGACTGTTAAGAAAAAGAGTTCCATCAGCCGCCACGCGGAAAAAGTGTTAATTTCGTAGGAGTTGGCGATCGCCTCTCCTGTTCTTTCTCGCTGTACGTTAATCCCGTGATTGATGACGAGAATATCGATTTTTTCTAACAATAGGGCTAAGTCTGCCTCTTGGCCAGCTTGCCAAGTTACGGTTTTTACAGGTAAATTTTCGCCGTCTATATTCAAAGTAATTCCCTCATTTCCAGAGGAGAGGGCGATAACTTTTGCACCAGCTTTGTGCAGGTGTTTGAGAAGCAAACGTCCTAAAGTTCCCGATGCACCGGTGACGGCTACAGTTTTGCCTTTGAGAGAAAGTGCTGTACCCATAAGTTTGTCTATTAAGGTGAAAGTACCGCAATAGTAAGCATTTTGATTATCGAAGTGGTGCCGCCAGTGATAAGGTTTATTAACTAACCACTTGCCAGGGGGAGTAAGGAAATCTCCCGGTTGGTGGGTGATGTCGGTTAATTCGTCTGCACCTTTGATGCCGATCGCGCGGGCGATCGCGCTCAACAAAAAGCCTAAAGTATAAATACAACCGGCTGCTGCACCCCAGTGATATTCCGGCAGCCCAAAATAAGCTACAACCCACAGCAACAAGCCCAAAACCATCATCGCCGCAGCTTCGGGCACGTCGTGACGCCAGTGTGCTTGCTTGTAAATTGTCTCGCTGACGGCTGTCAAATTCGGGCGGAAAACGCGGTGATGCCAAGTGTGCAGCTTTTGCAGGGGTGCCCAATAATGGGACACGACGTGATAAAAGTCTCGTATTATTTCTGCCCAGCAGACAGAAGCTATTGCCACAGCGCCGACTATCCAGTAATTTACCATGCTCGCACCAGTTTGAAATTTGAGATATTAGATATTGTCTGCTTTGAAAGATAACTCAAAATGGCTTTTATTGCTAGTCGGGCAGTTTACTCAGGCATTTTAAAATCTGCAAAACGCGGTACAATTCATTGCCGGGATTGGAAATAACAAATTCTGGAGATAAGGCATACTGCGTTATTTCGCCTCTGACTAACTTGACAAAAGAGAAGTTAGCACCTGTGGAAATCATTCCAAAAGTAGGAGTTTCTGGGTCGGCATCTGCCAGCATATATGTCAGGAGGTGGGCAAGTGCTTTGTCAGTTGAAAACGAAAGTTGTTTGGATTCAATTACTGTCACCCACAAGTTTGCTTTCATAATTAGGATATCTATTCTGCCTTCGATGATTCTGCCTTCGTCTTCCTCTTGAATGGCGATGGACTTTTCGGCTTTGACTTGAAAAGGAGACTCATACAGACCGGCAATAAACAAAATGGGGCTGATGATTGTTAGCTTGACTGCATTTTCCAATACAGGCGGGGTGTCTACCAAGTTGAAGTATATCTCTTGGACGCGATCGAGCAATTGTTTTTCTGAGTCTGTTACTTCGGGTAAGTTTTCTTGGCATTCTCGGAAAAATTCGCTGTTGCGAACTCGCTGCAAGCCGAAGTTATCGATTAGATAGCGGAGGTTTATATCTCTTGCTTGTAGTTTTTGCATTATGATTAATAATGGGTTTTATGGTTATTAATAAGTTTAGCATAATTTGGATTTTTAACCGCAGATGAACGCAAATGAACGCAGATGAAATTCTGAGTAAGTTAATTTGGCCCAGATGTCTGTTTATTGGGATTTGCGATCGGCAATTCGCTGTTTTTGTCCAGCTTGCATTTGCAGCAATTGCGGTACGGTGACAAAACGATATCCCTGCTGTTTGAGTTTGGGAATAATTGCAGATAGCGCCTCGACTGAATGCTTGCGATTTCCGCCGCCGTCGTGCAACAATACGATCGCCCCCGTTGAAGCTTGGGATAGCACGCTACGGGCGATCGCAGCGGCCGGAGGTTGCAGAAAGTCTTTGGGGTCGATCGACCACATCACCACTACATAATTTTTCTTTTTAGCGTAATTTGCCAAACCGTTAATTAAGCGGCCGCCGGGAGGGCGAAACAAGAAACTTTTTGCCCCAGTCGATCGATAAACATGAACCGCAGTATTATCTATTTCATCGGATGCTGTTTTTTCGGTAACATTGTGAGAATAGTGATGCCAAGTATGATTGCCGATCGCATTTCCTGCTTGCACAACTCTTTTCGCAATTTCTGGATACTCCCGCAAATTTGCACCCAAGCAGAAAAATGTAGCCACAACTTGATGTTTCTGCAAAACTTCTAATATTTTCAAAGTTTCTGGCGTTGGGCCATCGTCAAATGTCAGGGCGATAACTTTTGAGTTGTTAATACTGGCTTTATAAACAATTTGGCTGCGAAATTGCGCGGGCGGTGCGAAGACTAAAGGTTGCTCGGGAGGTTGGGGAGAGGGAGTTGCGGGGGGAGAAGGGGGTGTTTTGAGTTTTGGGGGTTTCAGGAGATTTGGCGACGGATTTTCAACTGGTGCGATTTGTTGGGCGATCCTCTTCGAGGACTGCGCTAACGAATTTGAGTTGGCAGTTTGTCGCGTTTCAGAAATAAGGGAAATTAGGGCGATCGAGCCGACAAATATAAAGGTTTTAATTAGGAAGTTTTTAGTAAATTTGGTACTCATGCACTGTATTATTTGCTGTTAATGATATAATTATCGCTTACAGCTCTGTCAGCTTGAGAGTTAGCTAAATTAATTTTTGTTTAAGAAGAGCGATCGGAGCCATGCTAAAAGCTTCAGCTAAAAGTCTGGCGAATCTTAAAATTATTTTATTTTGGGGCCAATATACCCAATGATTATCTTTCCTGGCCCTAATTCTGTGCAGAAATGGAGTCGCCAAGCTCCCGGTGTCATGCGGACGTGCAAACTGAAAAGTCGTTCTTTTTCATCAGGACCAGGACATTTAATAGTAAGTTCCTGCCTGAACTTCTGGAGTCTGTTCTCACTCTCCGAAGTTGCCCTACTAGGAAGATTATCCAAATTTAGCGCTCCGTCTTTCCAGCTTTTAGATAATTCATCAAGCTCAAATAACTTTCTGACAACTTGTCGTAACATTTTCGGATCGACAAGGCTTTTTATCTGTTGGCTGACCCGATCGCAAAATTCCAGGCTGGAGAATAACTCAGCTCGACGGCTCCAAAGCTCCAAACCGTCAGCCACTCCTGTTTGCTGACGTTTCTGAATCCAATTAGCGTGTTCGAGAACGTGATTTTCCTGACTAGCATGAAGAACCTCTACACTTTCTTGTATCAGCTCCTCGTTATCATCAATTTGTATTAGTTCTAACTTGATGCGACTGCTATTCCACAGCGATTCTGAATTAAAACTAATTGCCAATGTTTCAAGGTAGTACGCAACTTTAAAGCCTTCTGCTTGAGTCCCTTGCAAACTACCCAACTCGCAATCTGAATCTTGAATAGTTTTTATCTTTACATCAGTAATATCAACGGATAAAGGAGTCTTAGTTGCAAGCGTTCTCAGAAAAGTCCGATCGTCTTTATTAACTTCAGGATCGATAAGCCAACAAGAAAGAGGATAGTTTTCTGCCAGTTTGATAGCCCAAAAATCTTCTTTAGTACGAATTGCCTTCAATCCACAGCCTTTAGCTGCAACCATCGTCCTAATCAATTCTGCCATCCATTGTCGTGCTATGGAAATATCAGGAGCAAAAGTTCGTGCAGACAGTTCATTAAACACCATCTCCAAATCCATCGCTTATTCTCCTTTCACCGCAGGTTGCAACAAAATCTCCAAGCTGTTGTCCCACTCATCAAAAAAACCATCCGGCCATCGATCAATTCGTCCGTTGCGATCGATTTTTGGCGATATTACCTCAGTCACAGCTTGTCCTTCTTTATTTTGACGCTGGAAGTAATGCAACCGAACATCTTTCGGATCAATTTTGCCCCCATGAACCGCAAGGCGAATCCCGTTTAAAACATGATCGCTGTGAGTTTCTATCACAACTTGAACGCCACCGCTAGCTGCCAAAGCTAATAATTGACCCATTTTAACTTGTCCTTTGGGATGGAGATGCGCTTCAGGATTTTCAATTAAAATGATTGTACCAGGTGTTGATGCAAGTGCCGCTACAATAATCGGTAAAGTGTAGCTAATTCCAAATCCCACATTAGTTGCACGGTAAGGATTGCTATCTCCATAGGAATATTGAAAACTCATCAAATCGACATCGGATTTGGCGTCTATTTTGAGGCGCGTACCCGGACTAATTTCTCCCATCCACGCCTCAACTTGGTCGATTAAATCCATTGATTTTTCAGTAGATTGCTCTTTTTCTCTTTGAGTCTTTAATTTTACCTCTGGATGACTGAGACTGCTATTGGGAATAACTTTCCGTCCATTAATAGCCAGAAAATGAGCCGCATATTCACCTTTGATACCCAATTGACCGAGCTGTCGTACTTGGTAATCTGACATTTCATTAAATGACCGCGGTCCGATCCGTTCTGCCTGAAAGTAATGAAAATTATTGCCAAAAAGATTCGATTTATACACTTCCGAAGTAACTGGTTCCGAGACAATGTTCAACACATCTACCTCTTGGTCATATTTGAAACGCCATAGCCCTTCGCTGTTGTTTTCCCAAACAATGTCAAAACCAATTAAGTCCTCTTTTGCTCCCTCAAAAAGTGCGTCTCTAGCAGTACCCACATTCACGAAATCGCCATTAAGCGCCAACCCTTTTTCTGGCAGTAAACCCTGTTGGTAAGATTGGCGCAGCAACAGGAGCGATTGCATAACAGAAGATTTACCAGTGCTGTTTAAGCCGGAAAATAACGTGAGCTTTTTAAATTCCAATAACTGATTTGCAAAAGGTTTAAAATTGAGCAAGTGCAGCGAAGTAATCATGCCAGAACCTCCTGAATTATTTTTTCAATTATCTTAAATCTGTACTCGATTTTTTCCGCTGCCTGAGAGATAGAAGTCAGAAACTCTCGATCGTCATCTACATAATTTCTAAATTTTTCAATCAATTGCTCCTTGTGCTGCTTCAATATATCAAGTTGCTCGTCGCTAAGTAAACTGAAATTAACAGACCAAACTTCAAACAATGCTTTATTAATTGGAAACTTTTTTTTCTGGTTTTGAGAGACTTTACGGAAGGCATTTATTTCAAATATTTCCCATGCTGCGACCATAGCCTTTTTGAAATTATTTTCAATGGCTCCTAATTCGGATTCGGACATATTATTAATCTTGGATAATGCTTTAGTCAAAAACAAATCTCTTGTTTCAGATTGATAATTTTTATAAGATGTAAGCATAAAGGCTACAGAACCGAGTATAAATTCCCGATCTTCCATCCGCATTTTCCGCGAATCACTAAGCTTAGTAACGTCCTCGAATTCCTTAGATGTAGCAAGTTTAGCTAAGAATTTTGTTGCCTTACCAGGGTTGAGAGCATGGCGGATTTCTTGAGGAGACATCGGCAGTCCACCTGTATTAATCCGTTTAAAAATGTTATATTTAACTTCAGGAGGCGTACCTTTTTCAATCAAATAAACTGTCACCTGAGTCTCCTGTATTCGACGCTGGTATCTGCGCCCGATTTCATCATAATTTTTGCCTTCTAAATTGATCAAGTATTCTAGTCCACATAACTTCAGTTTTTTATCGCTCATAAATTGCTTGAGAGCAGATAGCCGCTGCAATCCATCCACGACTAACCATTTATCTTCATTAGTTGCATCTATATAAAAAGCGGGTAATGGAATCCGAATCAGGATCGACTCAATCAGTCGGCTTTTCGCGTCATCTTTCCAGATGTTTGCATGGCGCTGAAAGTCCGGTGCTAAATCGAGAGCTTCCTCATTGATTCTTCTTAGAAGTTGCTCGATGGTTGGTTCTTTGGTGAAAATATTAATTTTGTCAGGGTCATATATCAGTTGGTCTTTTTCATAGAGTTCATCACCGTTATCTTCTTCCTCTTGCCTCAAATTGAGTTCATCAAGCGTCGTATCTTCGTTAGATACTTGGTTGTAGGGTTCAGGCTGAGCTACCATAGGGAATACTCCTTTGTATTAACATTTATTTTGATTCTGTATTGTCCTATTAAAACTTGGATGACGCTCCTAGCAGATAAGAACATTCTCAAATATTATCGCACAAATTCTCTCTTGTAGAGACGCTACAAATCGCATCTCTACAACCTACAGCTTATCTACAATCGGCAACTTTGCCGTGCCCTTTCATCCTCCGGTTCTTGCCACCCAAAAGCAAAATGACTCACCGCATTAATTTGCGGCGTCGCCGAGCGAATTGCCCGCATTTGAATCTCCAAAGACGGCCGATTTTTCAGAGGTTTTCCCCAATCTCCAGCAATGGCAGGAATAATTTTTGCTCCCGCAGGCGCTAAGCTCACTGTCCGCTGCACCTGTGGCACAATGCAGCTTACATCCCCGCAATTTCCGTAAGACATGGCGTGCAATTCCACAGCAGCCGGAAACTTGTCCCAAGGCTGCAATCTCGAATCAAACCCCCCTTGATTTATCGCTTGATTTCCGTTGGGAAAAAACACCGCTCCTACAGGAATTCCCATCCTTTGAGCTGGTTGAATTGCTATTCCCAAAAAATCTAAAATCCCTTGGACTGCGTGAGCAACGCTCAGTTTCCAGAGGTCTTTTTGCAGAATGCCGGTATCGGGAAGTGGCGGTGTCGGTTTTGGTGTTGGACGTGCAGCGTTGGGATTCTTAGTGGCGGGAGTTGTTGAGGCTGTTCTTGAGGCGGTATTCTCCCTTCTAGAAGCTGGAGTTGCTATCGGTATCGGTCGCGGAGTTCGCCCCTGCCAAAGAGGTTCTTTCTCTGTTGGATACTGTTTGACTACTGCTTGAACGTCATTAGGATTGATAAATCCCTTAGTCAAATATCGCTGAATTAAATCTCGCCCTTGCTGATTGTTAGCCCGCTGCAAAAGAACTTGCTGCGATGCTGGGCCGTAAATCCACAAGTCTTGAACTTTGGTAGCAACTGAAGCAGGCCCGACGCCCCGTAGATAGCGAACGTAGTCGAATAACATTCCTTGCGGCTTGCGCTTGACTATTTGATTCACTAACAAACTATAGTCTTGCCTCGCTTGCGGACTGTAGGGATCGATAAAGGCTTGATTGCCCGGAACTTCTCCCAAGTCCTCGTTAATTCCTGGGTTTTGAACTACTGTTAAAGTTGTCTGATTTTTACCGTTGATAGCGAGGGTTTGCTGTCTGTCTGAGCGCTGAGAATAGGTATAGCCAAAGTTCATGGTAAATAACCAGGCGTATACTTTTAAACCTCGTTGTTTGCCTTTGGCGATCGCCTTTTCTAACAAGTCGTATTTCTCGTAGCCGCGATTTCTCACAACAGAAGGCCAAGGCGTAGGATTGTCTGCCACTGGTAGCAGCACTTGACCGTCATAAAATGTTTCTATATAGACTTGGTTGTAGCCTTTATTCACAACTTTGTCTAATACCCGATCGATTTCTCCGGGTCTGACATCGCAGGGATACAAACGCAGCCAAACTGCTTGGGTTCCGGGCCATGTTTTTTGGCGGCATTCTGCTATTTCCCGCGCGTGTTGGCTCAAAACAGCAAAATATGCTTGCTGAGATTCCCGTTTTCCTGACAGGGCGGCGCGGCGCAAGTCTTCTTTTTGATTTACCTGTTCTTTGGATAATTGGCAATAGGCTGATGTTTCGGCAAAAGCTGGTTGAGTTTCGATAAACGGCCACACAAGCTGGCTGATGAAGCTACTGGTTAAAACAGCAGTTACCGCACTTAAAAAGCGTCGCTGGTGTTGTAAATTCGCGATGCGAGTTGGTGCAATTTTCATGGGAGAGTTGAATGGGGTTTTCTGGTTTAAATTGGGTGGCGATCGCATGCAAGCCGATCGCGCTCAACAAGCAGCTACCAATTTTATACTTTTTTCGGTTGACTTAGTTATGCCACAAGTCGATCGCACAATGCAAATTCTGTCTGGCGGCTATTTAGATCGAATAAGGGTGGCCAAGATCAGACTCGGTGGTTGAAACCGCTGCTATGCTAAACTTTCGTCCCCCTAAGCGTTGGCGCGCAGGCACGCGCCTTCGCGGACTCAAAAATAAAGGGGGTAAAAAGCCCGGATTTGAGCTCATACCCAGTTCAATTTTTCAGTATTTTTTCACTAAGGAATGAGAATTAAATAACTTCCACAAGTTTGTGGGATGGGCGTCCCGCCCGTCCAAAAAGGACGGGCGGGACGCC
>NZ_JANMZH010000507.1:0-6011 GCF_031383065.1 Microcoleus sp. OTE_8_concoct_300
GGCGTCCCGCCCGTCCTTTTTGGACGGGCGGGACGCCCATCCCACAAACTTGTGGAAGTTATTTAATTCTCATTCCTTAGAGTCAAAAAAATGTTTGATTGCCTCTAGGTGAATATATATAGCAATCCTAAATGAATCGTAAATTTTTTACCCCACCCCAACCCTCCCCGATGCCTTGGGGAGGGAGTAAGAAATTCACAAATGATTTAGGATTGCTATAGCTAATGTAGAGAGGTAGAGTGAGATAAAGCTTAGAGGAAAAAAATGTTTGATTGGATTGTCAAAACCGTAGCCGATGCTTCCGGCGTAACTAACCAGCTAAAGATAGCTGAATGGGCAAGATTGAACAGGACTAACCCTTTCGATATGGGAGCCAAAAACTACCAACGATGTCTTCATGACTTAGGGTTAGGGGGAAAATATCATGAACTTGAATATAACGAAGATGGCAGCCTAAAATTTAAATGATTTTGCCAGTAATTCCCTTAATTATACTTGATAATTCCTTATTTTCTTATCCATACCCAATCAATTAATCAATCAAACAAAAACATTTCTTTCCCATCCGCCGCAAGGGGGAAAGGTTACAAAGTAACTTTTCCGCATGGGGGACTTAAATTTGTTTGAATTTAGAGAATAAACCAAAACTTGTAAAACTCCATAACATTGGACAGATAGTAAGATAATTAAATCCATCCGCCTATCCGTGTTAAAATTCCTTTATCGCCGTGTTTTTTTAGGGAATAAAACTCATGGAAAAAGAATTTACCATCGGTCAAAAAGTCCGAGTTGTAGCAATGCCGCCTTACGTCAAAACTGCCGAACCGATGCCGATGCTGCGGCCTGCGAATCTAATTGCGATCGGGGCCGAAGGTGTTGTGATCGATCGGCGTCCCGGCAATTATTGGGGAATTCGCTTTGAAAAAGGTGCTTTTCTGTTAGACAGTCAGTACATTGAAGCGGCAGATACTACTGTAGAAGGTAATGGGTAATCCGTAATGGGTAATCGGGAATGGGAAATTTATATCACAACTTAAAATCTCCCTTTTCCTTCTCTCTTTTCCTTCTTGCCTCAACATCCCTCCGTTAAATCCGTTAAATCCCGTACATTGCTAGTTGCCGGACTTCCCTCTTCAAGAAGCCAGCTTAGCCTTAAAAGCCAAAGAATTAACCGTAAAATCCCCCAAAACTTCCTCTAAACTAGGAGAAGTGAAGTTACAAGGTAGAGGCTTGCCAAAATAATAACCTTGAGCGTAATCTACCCCAAGTTCATTGAGTTGATCCATAATTCTTTGATTTTCCACATACTCGGCAATAGTTTTAATTCCCATGAGGTGAGCAATTTTGGTAATAGCTTCCACCATTGCGATATCAATAGGATTGTCGGCAATATTCTTAATAAAATTGCCGTCAATTTTGAGATAATCAACCGGCAAGCTTTTCAGGTAAGCAAAGGAAGACATCCCGCTGCCGAAGTCGTCCAAGGCAAACTGGCAGCCGAGTTCCTTGAGTTGCAAAATCAAGCTGGCTGCCTTGCTGAGATTACCGATTGCCACGGTTTCTGTAATTTCAAAACAAATTATTTCTGGCGGTATTTGATGGATGGAAAATTGCTCCTGAATAAACTCGATAAACTTTTCTTCGTTGATGCTGTCCCCTGAAAGGTTGATTGAATAAAGGGTGGGGTATTTGCCAAATGAGGATTGCGGATTAGACAAAACAGAGCCCGCAGGGAAGGTAACTATTTTCTCGCTGTCTACCCCGGGGTTTTGGACTAATAAATTTGCCGTGAAAAATTTAGATAAATTGCTAAATAAAGTGCGAATTACCCAGCAGTCGATCGTGTGCATCAAGTTGTAGCGTTCTGCAGCCGGAATAAACGCCATCGGCGACACCAACTGACCAGTTTCAAGCTGGAGGCGAAGCAGGATTTCGCAGTGGATTCCGGTGGCTGGAGAGTTGAGCAAATGTACGATCGGCTGAGAGTACAAGCAAAAGCGATTCTCTTCTAATGCTTGATTAATTTGCACCACCCACTCGGTTTCGCCGTGCTGTTTGATTAATTCTTGATCGCCGGCTTCATAAACCTGCACCCGGTTGCGGCCTTTATTTTTAGCAGCGTAGCAGGCCATATCGGCCGCGCTCAAAATCGCAGATGTCGATGCTGTTTTGGGATTAATTGCTACCAAACCGATACTGACGCCGATCGAAAAAGTTTTGTCCTGCCACCCAAACCGGAATCCCTGAATGCTTCGCAGCAGCGATTCTGCAACATTCAATCCTCGTTCGACGGGACTATTGTACAGGAGTACGGCAAATTCATCGCCGCCGAGACGCGCCAAAATATCGGTTTTGCGGATTTTGCTTTTAAATAGCTGGCTGACTTGGCGCAGCAGTTCGTCGCCTGCTGCGTGACCGGAAGTGTCGTTAACTATTTTGAAGCGATCGAGATCCAGGGAAAGCATAACGTGTTCTTGCCCGTAACCTTGAGCGCTGTGCAGGGCTTGTTCTAGCTGGTACTCAAATTCGCGGCGGTTGACTAATTGCGTCAGGGGGTCATGAGTTGCCTGCCAGGTGAGTTGCCGCGCTTGAGTTCGCACTTGGGTGACATCTCGGAACACAACGACGGCCCCGACAATTTTGCCGCTGCTGGCGTGGATGGGGGCGACGCAGTGGTCGATCGCAAATTCGCGGTTGTTGCGGGCAATCAGCAAGCTGTTGTGCCCTTGGTCAACAATGCGACCTTCGCACAAAGCGATTTCGGCGATATTTTCGGCCTGCAGCCTGGTAGTTTCGTCAACTATTCTCAGCACACTGGCGAGGGGCAAACCTTTAGCTTCCGAGGTAGACCAACCCGTGAGTTCTTCGGCAACTGGATTAAGGGTGGAAATGTAGCCGTCGGCGTCTGTCGCGATTACGGCATCGCCGATCGATTGTAGAGTAACCTGAGCGAGTTCTTTTTCTTCAAAAAATGCTTGTTCCATGCGCTTGCGATCGCTAATATCCCGCTGCACCGACACCCAGTGGGTAACGTTCCCGGATGTGTCGGCAATGGGTACGCTGTTGAGTTCCACCCAATAAGTTGAACCATCCTTGCGGTAGTTAATCAATTCCAGGCGTAGGGGTTCTCGGCGAGAGAAAGCACGGCGAATTTTAGCGACCTGGGCCGGGTCGGTTTCTGGCCCGCGCAAGCAACTGGGGGTTTGTCCAATGATTTCTTGGGGTAGGTAGCCCGTCATTTGGGTAAAAGCTTCGTTGGCATAGATGATGCTGGGATCGGAGATATCGCTGTGTCCCGCATCCATAATCACGATCGCGTCGTTAGCGTTAACTACGGCAGATTCTAGCAGTTGCAGCCGCACCTCAGCCTGGACGCGGGTAGCGATTTCGCTTTCTAGTGTGGCGTTAGTCAAGCTGAGTGATGCGATCGCTTTTTGCAATTCGCTACTCCTTTGGGCCACTGCATTGTGCAGAACATCGATCACCCCGGACATTTCCATCGGGTCAAGTACGCGCAGTAAGTTGCTTTGAGTGACTATACCCAGGAGTTCTCCCTGTTCTCCCGTTACTACCAACCTGCGGACTAAACGCTGCTGCATTTCCTGATGAGCTACCCACAGCGAGTCATCTTGCTTGAGACTAAATAAGGGGGTACTCATCACAGTTTCGGCGATGGTTTGCGACAAATCTATATCTAAAGCTTGAAATTCCACAATATCCCGTTCTGTGACTATACCTACTGGAATTGGGAACGACAAATTCATCGATAATTCTGTTGATTCTGTAATTACCACGCAGCTAACGCGGTGCTGCGCCATCAACTCGGCTAAACTAATAACTGACGCGGAGCGAGGCGCTTGAATGACTTGTGGGGTCATTACTTCTTTCACGCTGCGCATTTTTAAGATATTTGCCGGTTGCAGCATGGCTTGGCGAATGCTTTCCGGCGTAATTACTCCTAAGAGTTGACCGTCACTGTCCAATACTGGCAAATGGTGAATTCTTCGTTGGCGCAGCAGAATTATGGCGCTGAAAAGGTCTTGAGTGTCGGATTTTATCAGACTTGCTGCAGGCTGCCTCATGACTTCTGCGATGGTGACACCTTTTAAGTTTTTGCCCGAGGCAATCAAATCGACAAGATCCCTCTCGGTGAAGATTCCTTGCAATTGAGAATTTTTAGCAGAGTGGGAGGAGAATTTTTCGAGGGATTTTTCCACGACAAAGACGCAGATACCTGCCGCGTCTCTGCACGCGCTTGAGGTGGAGGGATTTGGGATTTCTGTTAGTTGCTGGTAGATATCGGTTGGTGGAATGTCTGCGTTTAAAGAGCAACTTGGGCGCCGTTGGCCCATCAGGGTAATTACTTCTGCTAATGGGGTATCGGGCGCAACTGTCAAGGGGTAGTGGTCAATTACTTGATCTAAGGTTGGCAGATACTTGGAGGAATCGTTTTTGAGCATATTTAATTTATTTTTGCGATCGCGTTGATTCTGCGACATTCCAAAAAAAGCGCTGCTTTCCAAACACTAGGTAGATTTTTTCAGTGCTGGTGAGACGTAATTAAAATTGTTGTTAAAAGTGCACCCCGATCTTTGGCTGGGGAGCGGGCCGGTGACGGCTCCCCCTCTACCTCTAAAGTTATAGGCTGATCTTTATTTTAAGTTAAATTTTCTGTTCTTTGACAGCTTTATTAAAAATAATGTATTTTTGGTGAACTTTGTTGCGCTCAAATTACCAGCTAAAATCATCGATCGCATCGCTAATCATAAAAAAATTCGGTAAGTGGGTCCCGAGGGCGGCTTTAGCCCGCTCCTGGGAAACGACGCGGGCGGTTTCAATCGCCGTGAATCTTTCCATTACCGCGCCAGGGAATTGTTTGATTCAGTGTAATGAATGTAATGTACTTTCACTGCTGACAATTACTGCTTCAAAGCTCACAATCCGCGAGCGCATAATGTTTGCTCCCTCTCATAGGCTCCTTTGGGGGGTAATGTTAGCACGCGCCTTTGTTTAAAGAGCTTGAGAGACTTGCAACACTGTAGGGCGTGACCTTAGAACTGTTTAATTGCCAATGACACAGCAGGAAACTAGCTACGCATCAAGGGGGTGTCGTCACTCAAAAAACCTAGACCTCTGTTTACAAAGTCTTAGGCCCATCAGAACGGCTTGCGGGAATTGCTCCCGACCAAGCGAGCGTGTCCTTAGACCTGGGTTTCTGAGATCCCTCTTCAGAAATACACATTTGTTGGCTGTACTAGCTAACATAAAAAAGGTTACTACAAAAAAGCACTGTATTAAGTTCGACAGTGTTAAGTTTTGCGAAATTAAGTTTTGCGAGCTTTTCGAGACCCTGTGTAACTTGTCGAAGGCAATCGAGGTCACAGCCAAGCTGTGAATTCGATCGCAACTGGCGAAAACAACCGTGGTAAGATTGTAGATATAAACAGAAGAACTTAAACAAACAGTCGGGTGAGGAAAAGAGATTATGAAACGCCATCTATTAGCCACTACTTTTTTAATTACCCCCCTACTGTTGGCAGGTCCGGCTCGCGCTGAAAATCCGGCTCACGTCAAACAGTTATTGTCAACCGGGCAATGTTTTAAGTGCGACTTGGCCGGAGCAGATTTAAGCGGCTCTCATTTAATTGGTGCTGATTTGAGAGAAGCAAATTTACGAGGAGCAAACCTATCTAGTGCCAACCTCGAAGGCGCTGATTTGACTGGTGCTAACTTGACCGGTGCTAACTTAACCTCCGTTTTCCTGACTAATGCCAGTTTAAATTACGCAGACCTCGATCGGGCAAATCTGACCGCCGCCATCATTAACACCGCTGACGTATCCGGCGCATCAATGGAAGATATGACCATCACTGAGGCCAAAATCTACAATACCCAAATCGGCGTCGGCGGCAGCTACGACCAGTAAACTCCTTAAAAGAATGGAAAACGCCAATTTTCTTAAAAACCCGGTTTCTCCCCAGAAACCGGGTTTTTAGTCTTTTTGTAGGGTG
>NZ_JANMZH010000511.1:0-23597 GCF_031383065.1 Microcoleus sp. OTE_8_concoct_300
CGATAAATTCGGATTAGTAATTTAAATGAAAGTGGATTAACATCTCTAAGTAAAAACATACACAATATCTCTCCGCACAACTCAATAGTCTTATTGTATCATAATGTTTGTTTGTGTAATTAATTTTGCTTAACTACTTAAGCGCATCATTTTCAAGAGTTTCGACCTGACGATCCGGTTGTCTTTTGTGCTGAAAGCGCGAATTGTGGATGAACCAGCGAGACAGCTTGCCAGGATGAACAGGCTGTATAGGGCAGAAGTTGGATCTGCTGTTTCATTTCGCGCAATATCTGCACAACCTTATGTTTCCGATCTAGTATCCCAAATGTATGTCCAGGGGGCTTGCACCAACAATTGGGACGTTGTTTTCAATATGTCTTTGGAGCAGATCAACAAGTCTCTGCGGGAGCAATATGAGGAACTGAAAACCAGCACGACTTATAAGAATGTCATTGATACTCAGACAAAGTACGAAGTTGTTGAAGAGGTCTGGGCAATCAAAAAATACCATATCGAATATGGCTATCCAAATCTGAGCTTTTACACCAATAACAACGATCAAGCTCGATTGGAGATGGAGATATTGCCTGATAGTAGTATTCAAAGCTGCATACAGACGGGAACGGATCAACCTAAATGCGACCCGCCTAAAACAATTGGCGGCGAGAAGCTGACTGCCAAGGTTAAGATCGGCATGATTCAAGGAACGGTTCAAACCGATAGCGGAAGTCATAATGTGCTGAAAGTCCAACTCGATATGCAGATTGGCACATTTGATATCAGCAATATCGATCTCAGTGATGACGAGAAGGTTGGATTCAACCTGGCGCTGAAGGCGTATTTTGTTAACAATCCGGTGGTCTTTGTCATCAATCAGCTCGATCTCACTCAAGTGCCGCATCTGAACGATCTCAAGCCAAAGGGTTTCTATTTCAAGCCTTTGAAAACGCCTTCTGGCAAAGAAATGTTGCAGCTTTTTATTCAGACAGGCGATCGCAACTTGCTTGATTACAGCCAGACCTTTCTCAACAACACCCCCGACCCAATCCCGCTGGGAGAAGAGTGCAGCCTAATGGTGCGGTCAGGATTGTTTTTCAGCTCTGTGCTTTCTGAGAGTCTCAACAAAAACGCCTGGAAGATGGAGGGGGTTAACCCCGGAAATGACAAAGAGGCATGGACTGCTAAATTCACACAGGCTAATGTCTCTGGAACCGTAGATCTCACACCATTGAATAGCTCAAGCAGTGGTGGTCAGGATGGTAGCACGTGGACAGATACTACTACCTACTACATTCCAGGTGGAAACACTGTTACATGGTCTCTCGCAGACATGACAATGGAGGCAACAAATCTTGGCAACATGAAACTGAGTGGAAGTCAGAAAAACTCGTTGAATTTTATTCAGAAACATTGCCACACAACTTATTCTATCTTTGGTTCATCAACAACATGCTCTGAATCAAAGATGTCCACGGATGTATCGGTCGGTGTTCTTGCCAACCTACCTCTCGATGTTGGCGGCTCTGGCAGGGAGCAGACTGTCAATATTAACATTAACAATCAGGCTGTGACAATTACTGGGCATATGTCGGGCGGCGGTCCAAGCAGTTCTGACGATTTGCAAGCGCAAGTGAACCAGCAGATTCAGTCGCAAGTACCCGAGCAGATTAAGAATCAGCTTAATGTATCGTTTCAGCCAATTTCAGTGTTTGCTCTGAAAAACCTATTGTTCCCATCAAATAATTACATCAATTTCAGTGCTGCCTACGTTCCTGGTGACTTACTGATTGTTGGTAAATTTACCAAAGTGTGATCGCCTAACTTAAATCAAGTGCGATCGCTTTTGTGTTGGAAGGGCGATCGCTTTGATGATAGGAAATTGAGGGGCGATGGTATTGAGCCGAGATACGGATACCGTTGGCGAAATATTAGGGACTTCCAAAGAATAAAACCCACATACGCGGTTTTTTCTCGTCCGATAAATACGGTCAACATGAACTGATTCGGTATAATACCCTGTGAAGTTATAATGATCTTCTATTTGGGTTAATAAACGTGAGTTCGGGATAAGGAAAAACCAAAAAAGGGGCAAAACAGGTAGCCTAGAGGTACCAACCAACCAACCAAGTAACCTGGATTGCCTTATGCTTAGTGTAGAAGAACTATTTTGCTCTGTCGATGACTTCTGCCAAGTTTTTGAACATCAATGGCAAAGTCAACTGATAGCTCATGATTTGCAAGTGTCCAAACGCAAGCGCAGCTTATGCTTGAGTAAAATTATGACTATTCTGATAGGGTTTCACCAATCGTATTACCGGAATTTCAAAAGTTATTACCTTGAACGAGTCCAAACCCAATGGCAGAGCCATTTTCCCAAGTTGGTTAGTTATAATCGCTTCATTGAATGGGTCCCGGATACACTCGTCCCCCTATGCGCGTATCTGGGTTCTTGCTTTGGTGCTTGCACAGGAATTAGTTTCATGGATTCCACTTGTCTGAAAGTCTGTCATAACCGCAGGATCAGCCAGCACAAAGTGTTTAAAGATATCGCTGCTCGCGGGAAAACCGAGCGTCGATTGGTTCTTTGGTTTAAAGTTACATCTAGTCATCAACGATAAAGGCGAGTTACTTAACTTTCAAGTTACGCCTGGTAATGTAGACGATCGAAAACCTGTGCCTGACTTGTTGCAACATCTGTTTGGCAAAGTGTTTGCCCACAAGGGTTACATCTCCAAAAAAATGTTTGAGGAATTGATGGCAAGCGTCGGTGTGCAAGTGATTACTAAACTCAAACGCAATATGAAACAACGTTTGATGTCTTTGAGTGATCGTCTGCTGTTACGAAAACGTGCTGTTGTTGAGACTGTTATTGACCAGTTAAAGAATATTTCTCAGATTGAGCATTCCCGACATCGTTCCCCCGTTAACTGCTTTGTCAATATTCTCGCTCGGGTTGATTGCTTATTGCCATCAACCTACAAAGCCAGGAATCGCCATGGATAACAACTTGCTCTGTTCTGCTTAACCCGAACTCACGTTTGGTTAAATGGTTATTTAATTTTACCATACAGGAACAAAGCTTTGACTTTCCCAAGTTACACAAATTTGGTATTTTTGAACCAACACTCAATGGAACTGCTGCTCGATCGCTCTCTTGATTAATTTATGAATGATTTACGATCGCTATATATGCTATAATAATATTATCAGTATTCTATATTCTTGATAAATGTATAAAGCATATAAATACAGGATTTACCCCACAAGTGAGCAAGAAGCCTTGCTTGCAAAGTCGTTCTGCTGTGTGAGATGGTTCTGGAATTATGCCTTAAACCTATGTCAAGAAACCTACAAAAATACTGGTAAGGGATTGTCAAGAGGATATATACAGGGTTTGCTTCCTGCACTCAAAAAAGAATATGAATGGTTGAAAGATCCATATTCTCAATGTCTGCAAGTAGTAGCACTAAATCTATCAACCGCCTACAAAAACTTTTTTGATAAGAGGGCAATGTTGCCTAAATTCAAATCCAAGCATGGTAGGCAGTCAATTAGCTATCCTCAGAACGTCAAGTTTGATGGTGACTACATCAATCTACCGGTATATTGGATTAGTGCATTGTCGGATGCATAAAAGCTTTGATGGTGCTATCAAAACTGTTACTGTATCTCGTAATCCTGATGGTAAATACTTTGTATCTGTCCTCGTTGACGATGGCAAAGCTAATCCTGAATCAGTAGCAGTTAGTAAAGCTGTTGGTATTGATGTTGGATTGACTCACTTTGCGATTACCGGCGATGGCTTAAAGTTCGATAATCCTCGCTATTTTGTAAAGTGGCAACGCAACCTAAAGCACAAACAGCAAAAACTTTCTCGCAAAAAGAAAGGTAGCCAAAACCGTAAAAAGGCAAGATTGGCAGTAGCAAAAGTTCACTCCAAAATTGCCCAATGTCGCGAAGATTTTCTGCACAAGCTATCCCGCAAGATAGTAAACGAAAACCAAGTTATTGCAGTAGAAAATCTCAGCATCAAGGGCATGGTAAGAAACCATAATTTAGCCAAAGCGATTAGCGATGTAGGCTGGGGTATGTTCTGTACAATGCTTAAATACAAGGCCCAGAGCGAAGGAAAGACTTATGTCGAGATCGATCGATTTTTCCCTAGCTCAAAGACTTGCCATGTCTGCTTAAATCGAGTCGATAATCTGACACTTGATGTAAGGGCATGGACTTGTAAGCATTGTGGTACTCACCACGATCGTGATGTAAATGCAGCTATCAATATTAGAAATGAAGCCTTGCGGATTCTGGCGTTAGGAACTAGCGCGAATGCCTGTGGAGGGGATGTAAGTCGCCAAGCGTAAAACTTCGGTTTTGTTGGACGCTATCCCCATTGAATCAGGAAGCCAGCGCTGTAGGGCCGTATCGGTCAGCGTCTGGTAGTTCACTTCCTTTCTCTTCTCAAAAAGCTGTGACGCCTTGGAATTGCATATTTCAATCAAGGGGTCAGTCGATTTGAGATTTGAGATTTGAGATTTGAGACGCTCGGACTCGACGGCGTGAGCGCTCCCCGTCGAGTAGCACGAGGTTTCGCCGTCGAGTCGCCCTCGCCGTCGAAGGATTTTAGATTTACTCGACAGATGAATCTGGAACCTGGAACAAGAGTCTAAAATTTTTGCCTCTCCACGACTCCTGTTGTTGGCAAGTATCGGTTTTTGGGCGGGGTCAAAAGCGTCAAATTCTCTCCCCCTCTCCATTTCTTCCCCTCTCCCCCGGACTTATAGCAATCCTTGCAGGAGTCGTAAATTTTTTACCCCACCCCAACCCTCCCCGAACCCGCTCGCTCGGGAGTAAGAAATTCACAAATGATCCGAGGATTGCTATAATTTTTTACCCCACCCCAACCCTCCCCGATGCCTTGGGGAGGGAGTAAGAAATTCACAAATGATGCGAGGATTGCTATATACCAGTTTAAAAAAAGAATGCAACTGTAGGCGCGCTCGAAACCCATACAGAATAAGTCATTCCCCATTCTTCAATTATTTAATCTCAAATCTAAAATTGTATTACCTACAGACGCTTTAGATGGGTAGGAGCTTATTAGAGGTTGGCGATCGTCAGCGATATGTTATATATAAATAATGTACAAAAAACTAGGAAAATAAGATATAATCGCAAACCATTTTTTTGTGATATGTTTTAGAGAAGGGCAAGTGTACAAAGTCGCAGGCCAGTCCTGGTCCGTGGAAAAGCATCGGGACTGGCTTTTGCTCCAATTTACCAAGGAGATATATCTATTATGTTGCAAGAAAAACGTCTCAAGCCGTGGACTGTAGTTCGCTCGCTCCCAAATGTGGAAAAGGTGATTGTGGGTGAGTTTCGCAGTTGGTCTGATGCAGACGGTCACTTGAAAATTCTCAAGCGGATGGTTCCGGCGGATCGATTGACTGTTGTGTTCGATCCGGTAGTTCAAGCGTAATATCGCTGGTAAATTGATCGGCCTGCGATCGCTCTGTGAGCTAAGCGATCGCCTCTTTTTTTACATAAAATTTTTTTACATAAAAAATGCGACCGCTAAAATGGCGATCGCAATTTGAATGATTGTCTTTAACTGCGGCGAATTTCAGTAATTTGGTCGGCAACATCCAAAATTCTTTGGGGCATGGATGGCCCGGTAAAAATCATATCCAAATGATGCGGCTTGTTGTCAATCAATGCCACCACTTCGGCTTCGGGAATCAAGCCCAAATTAACCGCTAAACTCAATTCATCGAGAATAACTAGGGCATAACGGCCTTCGCGCACCGCATTTTGAACATACTGCCACAATTGTTCGATCGATTGCGTCTCAAGCTCATCTAAATCGGCTTTGTCAATGCAGCGGGGCAAATCGCAGCGCACCCAATCTAAATTTTGCCCCAACCGCAGCGGATGCTGATGCCCTTGATTTATTCCCCCTTTGAGGAACTGCACCGCCAGCACCGGAGATCCCTGTCCTGCAATTCTGAGGGCCTGAGCCATGACACTGGTAAAAAAGCAGCGGTGCGGGCCTGTAAAAACTTGCACCAGCCCTTGAACTGTGTAGGGCAAGCTGTGGGTTAAATTGAGTTTAGGGGTTTGTAACTGTGCAACCATAGGGCAATATTTAATCAGCAACTAAGTCTTGAGTGCAGCTCCGACCTTGGCGCGGCTGAAGCCTGCTTGACAATATATAGTGTACTGGGCCGGGTGCACATCCGATCGAACGCTAGATATACAAGTTGTCAAAAGCTCGCGGCAGTGGCATTCCCAGTCGTTTGTTCGATGTTTGAACTCAAGCAAGCACTTAGGCAGAAACCGGTTTTTTTTACCAAAATACGGCGGGGATCGCCCCAGTTAGATAGTTAGAGGGTGAAAAAGCCAGGCGATGAGAGTCTTGGGAAGTCGAGGGCTGTGAAGAAAAGGTACACATCGCGTAGAATTTGAATGTCGCGGCACTAGGAGCAGGGACTGTGAGATTGGTGATTCTGGGAGGGCCAGGAGCGGGAAAGGGAACTCAGGCTGAACTACTGTGCAGCAATTTGAGCCTTCCTTTGCTGGCTGTGGGGGACATTCTACGGGAGGCGATTGCAGAAGACACAGATTTAGGCAAGCTGGCGGTGTCTTATGTCGAAAGAGGGGAATTAGTTCCCGACGCAACTATGATTGAATTCTTTCGCCGCCGGCTGCTGCTGTGGGATGTCATTAATGGCTGGGTGTTGGAGGGATATCCGCGAACGGCTTTTCAAGCTGAGGAATTGGATTTTTTGCTGGACGATTTGGCTCAGCAGCTAGATTGGGCGATTTTGTTGAAAGTGCCGATCGAGGTTTTGCTGAGGCGATCGATCGAGCGCGATCGATCGGATGACCACCCTGAAATTTTACAGCGTCGGCTCGATTTGTTCCACGAACGCACTATTCCTCTTTTAGAGTATTACGACTACCGCAACAAACTGTTAACTGTCAATGGCGACCAATCCCCAGAACAAGTCCAGCAGGATATTCTAAAAATTGTCAGTAGTCAGTAGTCAGTAGTCAGTAGTCAGTAGTCAGAATTACCAATCCCCGATACTTCGGCTATGCGAGCGTACAAGTGCCCCAATGCCCCATGCCCCATGCCCCATGCCCAATTACCAATTAGCTTATGTCTTTCCAGCGTCCCGACGGCCGACAACCAAATCAACTTCGTCCGATTAGTTTCGATCGAGAGTTTACGAAATTTGCTAGCGGTTCCGTACTCGCGAAAAGTGGCGATACTCAGGTACTTTGCAGCGTGACAATTAAGCCGGGAGTGCCTAGATTTCTGGAGAATACCGGACAAGGTTGGCTGACAGCGGAATACCGAATGTTGCCGGGATCTACGCCGCAGCGACAAGAACGGGAATTTATGAAGTTATCGGGACGCACTCAGGAGATTCAGCGGTTGATTGGGCGCAGTTTGCGATCGTGCTTGGATATGCAACTATTGGGAGAACGCACCATACTTGTGGATGCGGATGTTTTGCAAGCGGACGCTGGGACTCGCACGACTTCAATTACTGGCGGGTTTGTGGCTGTGGCTGACGCTTTGAACAAGTTGGTACAAAAAGGTGATTTGGTGCGATCGCCCATTATTCGTCAAGTGGCGGCCGTGTCTGTGGGGCTTTTGGAAGGGGAGCCGTTTTTAGATTTGAATTATCTTGAAGATGTGGCGGCTGAAATTGATTGTAATGTGGTAATGAATGGAGATTTGAATATCATCGAAATTCAGGGAACTGCGGAAGAGGGAAGTTTTAGTCGGAGTCAGTTAAATCAAATTTTGGATGTAGCAGAAACTGGGATTCAGGAATTGTTGGAGGCTCAGCGGCAAGCTTTAGTGGAGTAGGGACACGGCATTGCCCATTAGTGTCAACTTAAGACTAAAATCCTGGATAAATGTCCTTTTTACCTGAGTCTCGATCCCCCTAAATCCCCCTTAAGAAGGGGGACTTTGAGAAGATTCCTGTCCCCCCCTTCTTAAGGGGGGTTAGGGGGGATCGGGCTTAACTGAACCGTATTGATTTATATATCCAAAACTAAACTTCGTCGCTCTTACCTATTGCTTTTCGCACTTTCTCAACTTGGTTAGGTGCTTCCATTTCATTGAAGAGTCGAATCGCCTTTTGAAACGCAGTCTGACTCTTCTCGGCATCACCCATCTTTTGGTAAGTTAAAGCACGTTGATAATGAGCCTCAGCTAAATCGAATTTTGCGCCAATTTTCTCTAGCAATTCGATCGATTCTGAATGATGGGAAAGCGCTGTTGCAAATTCTCCCTGTTTTCGATAAAGCTCTGCCATACCACTTAAAGCTTTAGCTTTTACTTGAGTGTAATGACTTTCTTGAGCATAAGCTATCGCTGCGTGATACATATTAAAAGACTTTTCATGCTCTTCTAAATTATTGTATGTTTGACCTAAAAATAATAATCTATACCCTAAAGCCCATGAACTCCATTTATCCTTTATGATTGCATTTTGACTCTTCTCTGCTAAGTAAAATGCCTCTTTTCTAAAACCCAAAAATGATTTTAAAAATGCTAAGCAATACCATGATTGTTCTGCGTATTTTTTGTAGTCTGTACTTTCTGAAAGGCATATAAGTTTTTCAAATATTTCTACTGCTGGTTGTATGTCCAATAAATCTATGTAACAAAGACCTCTGTTAAAATAAGAAACTGTTTCTAGGGCTATATCTTGAATTATAACTGCAATTTGTTCAGATTTTCGATGAGACTCTATACTAGAGTGAATATTTCCCGTTAACCAATAAAGATCGCCTAATATATTATAAATTCTGCCTTTATAATTATTATCTATCTGGCTATTTATTATTTGGTTAATTGCGGAAATCATTTGTTGCAATCGACCTAATCTATAGAATGACATACCCAAACATTCATTTTTTTGCCATTTATTACTTCTCGTTTTCGTAATGACATAACCAGCCAAATTGAAATCCTTAATTTCCACATATTGATAATATGCCTCAAAAACTGTCAGTGCATCTTCTACAGTTTCAACCGTCTTAAGACTATTTGTCCAAAACTCTGCTGCTTTGCGATTCGCCTCTTCCCAATCTTCACTTGCTCTCAAACGTGCGATCGCCTCTTCCCGAATCATCGGATGTAACCAATATCCTCCATTAAACTCTACCAAAGAGCGATTTCGCAAAGATTCAATCACCCGTCTGCGCTGTCCTTCAGGCACATCCCACAACAAACACAATAATCCCTCAGTCGGGACAGTCAGCACATCCTGATAGCGATAACATCCCAAACGGCAGAGGAGTTGATAAGCTTCTGAGCTAAGTTCTTGCAGGCGCTCAAACTGACTGGTTACTAAGTTTTTTAAGTCAGTCTTAACCAACGGATCGCCACTATTCTCGCGCCAATAACCTACCATATCTCCATCAAAATCTGCTTGAATTGCACCGCAGAGGATATCCATTGCTTTCGCATTTCCTCCATAGGCTTTGTTCATCGCGTTCAGTGTGGGAATATCTATATTAATATGGCGACTCATAAAAAATTGCTGCCACGCTTGCTCATCCAATCCGGGCAAGGAATAGTGAGCAACATTTACATCAGGTTCGCACAGGCGATCGCGGCTAGTTACCAGTGTCACAGACAGCACAGTTGCATCAGCCAAAACTCGCAACAATTCAACATAGCGGCGATGGGGTTCAATAAATCTGCCTTGTCCATCTAGTGCGGGTTCTAAGTTATCAATTAACACGCCTATTTTGCGAGTTTGAAGTTGCCGTTTTAGTCGCCGCAACATTTCCCAAAACTCTCGCCCTGGTTCTTCGTCAAAGTCTTGTTTCAGCCATCCTTCAATTACACTCTCTACAAGTTGGATGTTCTCTTTTTCCTTGGCCATCGGGAGGTGTATCACTAACTCAAAACCCTGAGAGTTGAAGTATTCCTCGGCCAACTTCGTTTTACCCACACCGCCCGCAGCTTGGATGACGATGATTTTTGCGCCTTGGTTGATATGGGTGTTGAGGCGGGCGATCGCCCCTTCCCGTCCCACAAAATTCAGGTTTTGCACTGAGGGATGTGCGATCGCAGTGGACAACACAGGTAAATCTGTTTCTTTAATTTCGGTGGGTTCAGCAACCTTTTCCCAGTTAACACCTACAGCCTCACAAATTGCAATAAAGGCATACCGATCAATGGCAGACTTTCTTCCCCAAAACCTCTTCAGTGTGGCTGTTGAGGTCGCGGCAACTGTGGCCCATGTTAAAGAATTTTTCTGCCAGCCTTTCTTGCGTCTAGCTTCGTCAACGATTTTTAGTCCCTGTTCTGATGCCTTCAGAGAATCAACCATTTTTCACCATTACCCCTACGGTGTTCTCATCGGATTTTAGCTCACTTTGGTTCAGTAACAGAATCCGTGAGCCATTTAGTGAGCTATTTAGTGAGCTATTTAGTGAGCCTAAGAGAGCCGCCAAGCCAATTTGTATGTGAGAGATTAGGAATGTGAGAAGGAAATTCAAGTAAAAACTTCCCCACACTCAATTCAATACAAAAGGAGTAACTGCAATGCCTGAAGAATATAAAGGATACGATCGCGAACGCACAGAACACATAGAACAGCGAAATAAAGAAGTAGGCAATATAGAGTGGACTACTTCTATACAAAGCGCTTGTCTTGAAGTAGTAGAAGATTACCCCGATGGTAAGCGAGGAAGATTTGAAAGATACCCCTTTAATCCAGAAATTAGGAAAGAGCTTCGGTCTTGCTTTGAATTGGATAACTGGCATGGACTACTCGAACTTCTAGAGGACTGGAGCATCATCGCAGCAGTAACGCTTATATCTGAGTTAGCGTTGAACCATTGGCACTTATTTGCAGGAGTGGTGGTTTACGTTAGTGCAATCTTAATCATCGGTGCGAGGATGCGCGCCCTAGCCGATTTACTCCACCAGTCGGCGCACCAAACTTTGGCAAAAAATAAAGTTCTCAATTTTGTCTTAGGAACATTCCCCTCTGGATATCTTGTACTGCAAAGTTTTACAGGCTACTACTTTTCCCACATCAAAAGACACCACAATTATTTGGGATATCCTGATCTCGACCCAGATTATATTGGTTTGCAAGAAAATGGTTTGTACGGCCAGGGTCTGTTTGCTGCCAATGTTCGCTGCTATTTAATTAGGATTTTCCACCCAGTAACTACACTTAGTTACCTCAGATACCTACTTCAGCACCGGATATTGAATCGCCAAGAGACTTACCAAGAAAGGTTAATTCGCATCTTCTATTTAATTTCTTTACTTTATGTTTTGCTTGGGCTTGGCTGGGGTAAGTTGGTACTCTTTTACTGGATCATTCCCTTTGTAACTACCGCCAATTGGATAGGCGCTTTCATTGAACTTACCGAACACTATCCGCTTATGGAGATCGGAAATGAAAACAACCCACAAGATTGATATATATATGACTCGCAACCGAATGTGCAGTCGGCTAACCAATTTTTTCTGGGGAACGCACTGGGAAGGGTATCACTTAGTTCACCACTTGTTCCCAGGAATTCCTTCTTGGCGTTACAAAGAAGCCCACCAAATTTTGATGAAGGACACCGTTTATGCTAGTCTCAATCAAGAAAAAGGCTGGTCTTCTTTAATTAAGCAAATTATGCCACCATATAACAGCTCAACATAGTCGGTTGCCACAAATATCAAGAGTATTATAACTGCGAATTTTAGAGCGTTGTTATAATTTTGAATCAGGTAATCATGATTGTAAAATCCTCATCTCACTTCAAAATAACACGAATATTTTGTCGCTCTTGAGGTTTGAGTAAACGATACAATAGAGAGTTTGTCAAAGAGTTAAGGCGAAGCAGTGCCTTTGGATCTACGTTACCAGCCAACCAACCCCACAGACGATCGCGATCGCCCTTTCATCTATCCGCCTCCATCGTGGCACGGGCGTCCCGCCTGTGCAATAGATCGGTTCAAAAAGAGCGATCGCCCTGTAAATAGTAGAATTTACTCTAGTTTACTGCTTGTGCTATAATTGAATAAAAATCTTTGTAATCACCAATTGCTAAGATAATGCAAGCTGAAAAAATATCAATTTCCCTATCACAATCGCTACTAGAGTTTATTGAAAGCTACAAAATTGCTAAAGGATGCAACTCGCCCTCCCAAGTAATAGAAGTCGCTTTGGAATTGCTGCGGAATCAAGAACTAGAATCTGCTTACCGACAAGCATCCAGTGAAACAGACCCCGCTTGGGAGCTAACAGTTGCCGATGGATTGACAGATGAAACGTGGTGAAATTTACTACGCTAATCTAAGTCCTACGGTTGGTTCTGAGATAGATAAACGCCGTCCCGTATTGGTGGTGAGCAATGACGCTAATAACCGTGCGGCCAATACAGTTACAATTCTACCCATTACCTCTAATGTAACCCGCGTCTACCATGCACGAGGTGTTGCTAAATCCAGAGGATAGCGGTTTGCCCAAACCTTCTAAAGTACAAGCACAGCAAGTACGGACAATTTCTAAACAGCGAATTAGCAGCGATGCAGTGGGAAGTTTGAGTGAGGAAATCATGCAGTTGGTAAATGCTGCTCTCAAACTGCATTTAGATGTCGATTAACTGTGATATATAGGCGTTTGTTTTCGTGGCACGGGCGTCCCGCCTGTGCGTTTGTTATTAAGAGTTTATATATCAGGAAGCTCCGCGCTGCGACAGCAATCAAGTTTTTAACTCTTCTTCAAGGTTTGAACGAAGTATGGGGGTTAGAAAACTCGGTTTCTGCGTCCAGGACTATATGTGACTGGCATTTAGTCAAATGGTTTAATAACGGCTGATACTTGGCGTTAGATAGCTTCGCTGGCTTGTTAGCGCATGGGAATTTGAATCACAAACTCGGTTCCCTCACCAGGAGTAGAGAAGCACTCAAGTTTACCGTTATGTTTTTCCGTGATAATTTGATAGCTGATAGACATTCCCATCCCTGTGCCTTTTCCAATCGGTTTGGTGGTGAAGAAGGGATTGAATATCTGTTGCTGAATGTCTTGGGGCATACCAGGCCCGTTATCCGCGATCGCAATTTGCACCCAGCGGCCATCAACCACCGAAGTCATAATTTTAATTTGATTGGGATTTGCCTGGATATCCTGAAACGTTCGACCAGGATTGCCATCTTCTAAAGCATCGATCGCATTGGTGAGAATATTCATAAACACCTGATTGAGTTGTCCGGCGTAGCATTCCACCAGCGGTAGAGAACCGTAGTCTTGGATCACCTCAATAGACGGTCGTTCCGGTCTATCTTTAAGGCGGTGTTGCAAAATCAGTAGAGTGCTGTTAATACCCTCATGAATATCGACTGCCTTAAACTCTGCTTCGTCGATCCGCGAAAAGTTTCGTAGCGATAGGACAATTTGGCGGATGCGATCAGTACCCATTTTCATCGAAGACAGCATTTTTGGCAGGTCTTCTTGCAAGAACTCCAGGTCGATTTCTTCGGCTGCGATTTGAATTTCGTCAGCAGGGTTAGGATAGTGCTGTTGATAAAGCTGCACGAACCCTAACAAATCTTGGGCGTATTCCTGTGTATGGACGAGGTTGCCGTGAATGAAGTTGACCGGGTTGTTAATTTCGTGGGCGACTCCCGCAACCAGTTGCCCCAAACTAGACATTTTTTCGCTCTGAATTATCTGTGATTGGGTGCGTTGCAACTCACTTAGGGCGTTTTTGAGTTCACCAGTGCGGTATTCCACCCGGTCTTCTAATTCTGCATTACTTTTTTCTAAGGCGGTAAACGATTCGCGCAGTTGTCTTGCCATGTGGTTAAAGGAGTTGGCAAGGGCGTTGAGTTCTTGAATACCGCTGTCTTCTACAGCTTGGTCGAAGTTGCCAGATGTTATTGCCTCACTCGCCCGATTCAGTCGCAGAATCGGACGCGCAATCCAGCCGGAGGTGATAACGCCCATCCCACAAGCTACCCCCAATGCTGCTAAGCAGAGCAAGATTGTGGTGCGAGTGTTGTCATCAATCTGTGCCATGAACTCGCTTTCTGGCACACTCACCACCACTAACCAATCCAATCCATATTGGTCGCGCCAGGGAGTGACTTGCACATAGTAGAGTTCTCCCTGAAAATCAACTCGGAGATGGGTGTTTCCAGAAATGGATTGAAACCCTTTGAAGCGTTGCTGGATTTGTTTGGCAATTTCCTGCACTATGGGATTGCCACTGTCGATCGCCTTCAAACGCCGAATCTCGTCTTTGACGGTGGTAAAGGGTTGTTCTTTCGCAGAATTAGCAATCAACATTCCATTTCGTTCCATGATGAAAACCTGCCCTGAGCTACTGACATCTATATTCCGTAAGAAATCGCTCAGTTTCAACAGATGGATATCGGCTCCAACCATTCCTAGGAAGCGATTATTTGTGTCATAGATGGGGCGACCCGCCGAGGCAACAAGATAAGGATGACCGGGATTATTCCAGGTATAGATCCGCGACCAAATAGGTTTACCTGCTCTCACGGGTTCGGTGTACCAGGCTTCAGTAAAGATATCCCAATTAGTGACACTAACGATACCAGTACGATTACCGCGGTCATCGGTGGCGTAGGTTTGAAGATTGTTTAGAGGTTTGGGGCTCAAATCATCGATCGTGACCGTTTTGCCGTCGTAGCGTGCGGCTCCGGCCCCATAACCAGTCGTCAGTCCGATGCCGATGTAAGTCAGGTCATAAGCCTGCATTTGGTGCCAAAAATACTTAGCGAGGGTTTGGCGATCGCGCACATCCAGCAATCCCATCCGAATCGCATCGGCATTAATCTGATTCACTTGATGCGGAATAGATAAATAAGCCTCCAGATGTTGATTCACCGAAATGCTGGTTCGATCCATCAACCGATCCGCCAGGTCGTTTACCGCTTTCTGTCCATTTTTGAACGACAAATATCCCACCAGACCGACCGCTCCAAAGATTTGCAAAACAAATGGCACGATCAGTATGAGCTGCAATCGGAGCGCCTTAGTTTTGCCGAAGTGACCTATGTTCATGCTCTAAAATTACTTTTCTTTTAGTGGGAGATACTATACATTTCCATCATGTTGATACACACAATATTTAACTTTGTTTAAGTCAAAAAATGTCATTTTTTATGCTTTTCCGGAGCATTGCCACCCGTGATGAAAACTGCTCAGTGCGGCTGAAAAAGGGCGATCGCCCTTTTGTCGAAACCCGAGCGACTTTGCTGCAGAGTTTTCGCCGAGCTTGAATTGCGAATTCAAAGTTTAGTAAACGCCATGCGTGGCCGGATTGTTAATGGTTGCTACCTCTAATTGATTTGGGAATTTTGGTTGATAGTGGCGCCGATTACAAAACTTGCCGTGGGGCGATCGGAATTTCAATAATAAACTCGCTCCCCTCTCCGGGTGCAGAAAGGCACGTCAATTTTCCGCCGTGAGAACTGACAACAATCGAGTGAGAAATAGACAATCCCAAACCAGTTCCCGAACCCACCGGCTTAGTTGTAAAAAACGGATCGAAAATCTTGTGCAGCACCTCAATTCTCATCCCCGGCCCGTTGTCGGCAATTCTAATTATGGCAGACTTCCTGTCTGTCACCTCTGTAGAAATTGTAATAGTAGGCTGTTCCTGAGAGTTTTCCGGGCAATCTCTTGCTACGAGGAGAGCATCGATCGCATTTGTCAAAATATTCATAAATACCTGATTCAACTGAGACGCATAACAAGTAATTAGTGGTAGCGTGCTGTAATTTTTTATCACCTCAATTCCCAAACGCCCGCCCTCTTTTCTCAGGCGCGGTTGCAGCAACATCACCGTACTGTCGATGCCTTGATGGATATCTACCGACTTCATTTGTGCTTCATCGAGGCGCGAGAAATTCCGCAAGCTCAGCACAATATCCCGGATTCTTTCCGCTCCTACTTTCATAGAATCCAGCAGCTTTTGCAAATCTTCGCTCAAAAATTCCAGCTCTATTGTTTCTATTTCCTCCAGGATTTCATCAGCAGGTTCGGGATAGTGCTCCTGGTAAAGCTCAATCAATTTTAGCAAGTCTTTAACGTATTCGCTAGCCGGATTGAGATTGCCGTAGATGAAACTTACAGGATTATTAATTTCGTGAGCTACACCAGCCACCATTTGGCCCAAACTAGACATCTTTTCCGTTTGGATTAATTGAGCTTGAGTTAGTTTCAGCTCGCGCAAAGTTTGTTCTAAACGCTCGTTCTTTTCATTTAACTCCTGCGTCCGCTCTTGCACTTTCTGTTCCACCGAATTGTAAAGCAGAGCATTTTCCAAAGAAATAGCAACTTGGGAAGAAAGCAACCTTAAAACTTCCAATCTGTGGGGAGTAAATGCCCCGACAGTTAAATTGTTTTCTAAATAAAGAATGCCGATTAGTTTGCCTTGATTGATGATTGGAGTACACAAAATAGATTGGAGTTGATGTTGGGCGACGTAAGGATCGGCTGTAAATAGTCCCTCAGCCGCCGCATTGCTCAACACCAAATCCGAGCGAGTCCTTTCCACATAATTAATCACCGTCACAGGTAAATCCTGAGAGCCTTCAACAGGCGTAAATTGCAGCACGGCTACATCTTCAGAAAATACTGACGCTTTAGCTAAAATCAACAGTTGACCATCTCTGACTAAGATCAGAAAACCTAATTGAGCACCCGCATTTTCCAAGGATATTCTCATCAAAGAAGCCAGCAACTTATCGAGGACAATTTCGCTAGAAATCGCCAGAGATGCTTTCATTACCGTTGCTAAATCCAGCACTCTCGCATCGCTGCCCGTAGAAGTATGAATAGTTGTTGTAGTTTGATTGTTGTTAAAACTTCCGTGGATCGGCGTCATTTCCCGCAACTGCGGATACTTCTGTTCTAAATCTTCTACTTTGCGGACTGCACCCCAGCGCAAGTAGCACGAGTGAGCTTCGCGCAAGTGGATTTTGGCATATTGATACTTGCCCTTACTCAACCAAAACTTAGCTGCTAGTTCATTTGCCAGCGCTTCATTTTGGACAAACTCATTGTCTTGGGCTAAATTTATAGAGAAATCGTACAGTTCTACAGCTTCTGAATCTTTCTTGGAAATTCTGGCTATTTCTGCTTGTACTAAAAGGTACTTGTGCAGAAAATTTTCGGCACAGTTGTCTGCCCAAATTTTCATCTGTCTTTGGTTTGCTTCTAACTTTTCCCAGTAGAGCTTTTGCTGCTCTTCTGAAACATTTGGGAAAACGGCGGCTAAAACTAGAGAAAAGAAAAAATTCCATTCGGTAGCGGGTATCGCTCCGGTAATAAAAGATAGCTGTTTTTCTACTTCCAAAGCTAGTTGTAGCGCTTCGTTGAAGTTGCCGTACCAGTACATTACCTGGCATTTGCGAATCTGATAAAGGCAGAGCGAGTACAAATTTTGATGAGCTTTACAGTTGTCGATGAATTCCGCTTCGCTGATATCTTCGCTTTCAAATACAAACTTTTCAAGAGTGAGTTTGCTCAAGTTGCGCAGGATTAACTCTACCCCTAATAATGTATCGGTTACGAGCTGATTTTTGGTTTTTTGGCTGAACTGCAAATACCTGCTCGTGTCGGCCATAATTTGCGAGATTTCTTTACCTTGAAAAAATGAGTTAGCTATGCGGTTGGACAGGATATAACCCGCATACTCTAAATCTCCTGATTCTAAAGCTGCTTGATATCCTTCATTGCTGATTGCGTGGGAATCTTTGATGGGGTTGAACCAGTAATAAAAAATACTGACAAGAGATGAACAAGCTCTGCACTTCAAGCCGATATTGCCCGATTTTTCGCTGAGATTCAGCGAGAGCAAGCCGAATTGATACGCAGCTTTGTAATCTCCAGAAACTGCGTTTAAAAACATACCGTAGCCAGCATAGCAAAGAGATGCTTCGGGTACTAAACCGTATTTGAGAGAAAGATTGACTCCTTTTAAAACGCTGACTTTCCACAAGTCTGGATTTTTGAGGTACGCGGATGTGAGCAAGTTTGTAATTAATTTGACTGCCACTTTTTTGTCTGGTACAGTCATTTCGGGGGCGTCAATCAGGGAAGCTATTTCTCTACCGGCTAAAAAATTTGTGGCTGCTGCAAATTCTTCGGATATGACTTTTTGTAGCCCGTCTAGTGGCAAGTCAATTCCGAGCAAGTTCAAAGCTTTGATTCCGGCTTTAACGGCTTCTTCGTACTTCGCCCGCAGGGTGTACTGCACGATCAGCAGGTTATAAATTTCTACCTTTTCTAAGGGCGATCGCGCTTTTTCCAAAGTTATATTAATAAATTCTTCTGAGTTATCGAAATAACCGTTTAAATACTCAACATTTGCCCGTTCCATGTGCAAGGCAAAGGCTAAGTCGTAGTGGGAATCCCAAATATCGGCGGTCAAACCGTCCATGCCTGCGGTCAAATACTGCAATGCTGAAACATAAGCGGTGGCGTCTTTTGCTCGGCGAGTCGCATCTAAATTCAGCGTGGCTAGTTCAATTAATTCTCGATCGTCTTTAATTAGCGATCGAGCTACATTCAAGTGATCGACTAATTCAAAGATTCTGTCAGCGCGATATTCAGCCGGAGTGTTTTCTAGGATTTGCCTGCCTATTTTCAGGTGAACTGCCTTTTTTTGCGAGTCGTCGATCAGAGCGTAAGCTGCTTGCTGTACCCGATCGTGCAAAAATTTATAATTCAGAATTAATAGCGGAAACAGCACATAATCTAATGACTTGCTTTCCAATTCCGAACTGGGTAGGATCAGTCCAGACTTGATCGCAGGCAACAGGTGAGAAAAAGTTTCCGACGCTTCTTTCTCATTAATTAAAGAAAGAGTATTCAAGTCAAATTCGTTGCCCAAACAAGCCACCAAGCGCAAAACTTGCTGCGTTGAACTTGGCAGCTTTCTCAATTTTTGTACCATCAAATCTACTACATTGTCAGTGATAGCGCACTGCTCAATTTGAGCCATGTCCCAATGCCAGCCGCCCTTGCTCCCGGACTGTGGCGGGTGAAAAACTAGCAAGTTTTCCTGATACAATGTTTGTAGGAATTGATTGACAAAAAAAGGATTGCCGTCTGTTTTGCTGACCACCAGTTCAGCTAAAGGTTTGACAGATTCTCGATCGCTGTGCAAAGTCTCGGCAATCAAATGAGTTATGTTTTCCACCCCCAGCGGCGACAAAGCAATCTCATTAATGATAGCTTCCTGATTTCGCAGCGTCTCGACAGTCATCATTAAAGGATGAGTGGGACTAACTTCATTATCCCGATAAGCGCCAATTAAAAACAGATATTGCGTAGCTTCATCTGTCATCATCAATTCGATCAATTTGAGAGTAGCAGAATCAGCCCACTGCAAATCGTCGAGAAAAATTACCAGCGGATGTTCGGGCTGGCAAAATACGCGAATGAAATTTTGAAAGACTAAATTAAAGCGGTTTAGACATTCCGTCGGCCCCAATTCAGCTACAGGAGACTGAGCTCCGACAATTAGTTCAACTTCGGGAATAACATCAATAATAATTTGCCCGTTTTGACCGAAGGAACTGCGGAGTTTTTCGCGCCAAACTGCTAGTTGAGCCTCGCTTTCAGTTAACAGTTGCCGCACCAATTCCGAAAAAGCGCTGACAACGGCAGAGTAAGGAATAGTCCGCTTGTACTGGTCAAATTTTCCCCAAATAAAATAGCCGCGCCTGCGGGTAATAGGTTTGTCTAAAATCTTCACCATTGCAGATTTGCCAATGCCGGAATAACCAGCAATCAGCATCATCTCGCTGCGAGATTTATGCTGTCCTCTGGCGAACACTGACCGGGAACTTTCTTTTCTCGATTTGCTCTCTTTCTTGAGCACATAAAGTTGGGTCTGTTCGCTGCGGTAGGGTCGATTATTTGTTGCTGCTACCCGTTCAAATGCCGCTAAAAGAGTTTCAACTTCTCGCTGTCTGCCGTAAAGTTTTTGAGGGATTTGAAATTTGTCGGAAATATCTTGGCTGGCGAGAGGAAACTCGGAAATAACCCCAGATGTTTGCAACTGAAACAGGCAGGATTCCAAATCTGCTTTTAGTCCCCAAGCACTTTGATAGCGCTCCTCAGCGGTTTTTGCTAACAATTTCATCACAATATCTGAAACAGCTTGAGGAATTTCTGGGGAAATTTCAGCGAGAGGTACTGGCTGTTTGGCGATGTGACAGTGAACTAACTCCATAGGATCTGTAGTGGGAAAAGGGAGCTGTCCTGCCAGGATTTCATAGAAGGTGACGCCGAGGGAATAAAAGTCGGTGCGGTAATCGATTACTCGGTTCATTCTGCCGGTTTGTTCCGGCGACATATAGGCTAAAGTGCCTTCTAAAAAATTAGGATTTTTATTCGGAACCTTTTCCACGTTTGATGCAGTTGAGATGCTAAAATCTATGAGTTTAACTTGTCCTGTAGCTGGATTAAAAACTATATTAGAGGGGTTTATATCTTTATGAATTACATTTTTGCCGTGAATTTCTCCCAAAGTTTCAGCAACTTTGATTGCAGTCGTCAGAAATCCTAAAGTGGTAAATTTTTGGGAAGCCCTAAAAATTTTTAAAGATTCGCCCCCAAAATCTTCTAATATCATTGCCAGACTATTTCTCACCTGCTGCAACTTGTAGACTTTAACAACTCCGTCCAGCAGGCTTAAGTTGGCAGTAATCTCATATTCGCGCTTGTATCTATTCAGTTCTTCAGGAGTCGGATAGTCTTCTTTGATAAGTTTGATAATAACAGGTTGGTTGTCCTGTTCGTTGTGGCCGCGGTAAACCAGGGAAGTGCTGCTTTCATAAATGAGAGCGAGAACTGCAACGCCGGGAATTGCCATCATAGTTGGGTTCTCTCAAATTAGGTGTGCTGGGTCAATTTTATAGGACTTACGCGCGGCGGGCTAGAAACCCGGTTTCTTCGTTGCTAGTCGTTGACGAACCCAGGATTTTATCGTATAAACCGGGTTTTTTTTCGTAAATCCTATGTTATTCTTCATTATCACTCAAGAGCTATCTTTTGGGATGTGTGGGAAGGCACGTCTTGACAGCAAAGAGCTGTTGCTGACAAAAGCGCGCTGGGGCTTTCGTCACCTTAGCAGGTAGGTTAACAAGAGCGCAAATACAGGATGTGTGCCACACTTTACTCTGACACTCGATCGCCATCCGGACAAATAAATTATTTCAGTTTCCAAGGAATTGCTTGGTTTTAGCCGATCGCCACCACATTACGTGAAAATACGTAAGTGCTGCAAGATTTATTTTTTCCCGTGACAAGGCGCGTATTGCTGATTCTAAAAAAACTGAGCGGTGGAAGTTTTAACTGCAATTCGCCGCCGAGGCGCTGAGGGAAGTAATACCATTTTAGATTTGAGATTTTAAATTAAAGAATTGAAGAATGGGGAATGACTGATGACTATCAGGGTTGGGCTCGCGGGCAGAGAGTTGCATTCTTTTTTTAAACTGGTGTAATGGCGTTTTGCCGATCGTGCAGTGTTGCTTCTGGACCCGTAATTTCTCTCAATTATATCTGTTGGGGCGATCGATTAACAAGTCTAACTGACTGTTAGAGTCCACTAAATTTGACAAAAAATGTAGAATTATTGCACCTTGTCTGGTTCGCCGCAGCGAACCCTAGGGCGAGAGAATTTACCTAGCTGTGAAGAAAATTTTAGGAAAGATTAAGAATTATTGCCATAAAAGCCAGGTCAATTTGTTGGAATTACGAGCCAAATCCCAAGCAGCAAAGGCGTTAGAGCATTTCCGAAATCTGTAAATCCTCAGAAAGTTACTATTTCTAAAGGATTCATCCGGTGAGAAAATCAGAAACAACCTTAAAATTTAGCAGTAATCGCCCGATCGGGCAATTCTCAACCAGCACCAGGAAAAATACCTATGAAATTGGCTTATTGGATGTACGCAGGCCCAGCCCACATCGGCACTTTGCGCGTAGCCACTTCCTTCAAAAACGTCCATGCGATCATGCACGCACCGATTGGAGACGACTATTTTAACGTCATGCGTTCCATGCTGGAGAGGGAACGGGATTTCACCCCGGTAACTACCAGCGTCGTTGACAGACACGTACTGGCGCGGGGTTCGCAGGAACGGGTGGTGGACAACATCACCCGCAAAGACAGAGAAGAACACCCAGATTTAATCGTGCTCACCCCGACTTGCACCTCCAGCATTCTGCAAGAAGACTTGGAAAACTTCGTGGAACGAGCTCAATTGGATGCTAAAGGCGATGTATTGCTGGCGGATGTGAACCATTACCGCGTCAACGAACTGCAAGCAGCCGATCGCACTTTGGATCAAATCGTCCAATTTTACATTAACAAAGCCCGCAAAAAAGGCGATTTAGTAGAAGCCAAAAGCGAAAAACCATCTGTCAACATTATCGGTATGTCTACCCTGGGTTTCCACAACCAGCACGACTGCACCGAGTTGAAGCGTTTGATGGCAGATTTGGGCATTGAAGTCAACGAAGTTATTCCCGAAGGTGCTTCGGTTCATAACTTAAAAAGACTGCCCCGCGCTTGGTTTAACTTGGTTCCTTATCGGGAATTGGGGATGATGGCCGGGGAGTATTTGCAAAAAGAATTCGGCACGCCGATGGTGGATATTACGCCGATGGGTGTGGTGGAAACTGCGCGCTGTATCCGCAAAATTCAGCAAGTGTTGAATGCTCAAGGTGCGGATGTTGATTACGAAAATTTTATTGACCAACAAACTCGATTTGTGTCGCAGGCTGCTTGGTTTTCGCGATCGATCGACTGCCAAAACTTAACGGGCAAAAAAGCCGTCGTATTTGGCGATAATACCCACGCTGCGGCGATGACGAAGATTTTGGCTCGCGAGATGGGAATCCACGTTGTGTGGGCTGGAACCTACTGCAAACACGACGCTGATTGGTTCCGGGAAGAGGTAAAAGGGTATTGTGATGAAGTGCTGGTGACGGAGGATCACGGGGCGATTGGGGATGCGATCGCCAAAGCGGAACCTTCGGCAATTTTCGGCACGCAAATGGAACGCCACGTAGGTAAGCGGTTGGATATTCCCTGCGGCGTAATTGCTGCACCGATTCACGTCCAAAATTTCCCGATCGGCTACAAGCCATTTTTGGGTTATGAAGGCACGAATCAGTGCGTAGATTTGGTCTACAATTCCTTTACTTTGGGAATGGAAGACCACTTGCTGGAAATCTTCGGCGGCCACGATACTAAGGAAGTGATTACCAAGGGTATTTCGGCTGATTCTGATATGGGTTGGACGAAGGATGGACAGGCTGAGTTGAATAAAATCCCTGGTTTTGTGCGGGGTAAGGTGAAGCGGAATACTGAGAAGTTCGCGCGCGATCGGGGGATTGATAAGATTACTGTTGAGGTGCTTTACGCAGCGAAGGAATCTGTCGGGGCGTAGGTTATTGGTGGGGTGGGCATTTGCCCACCTTACTTAGGAATGAGAATTAAATAACTTCCACAAGTTTGTGGGATGGGCGTCCCGCCCGTCCAAAAAGGACGGGCGGGACGCC
>NZ_JANMZH010000512.1:0-4028 GCF_031383065.1 Microcoleus sp. OTE_8_concoct_300
GGCGTCCCGCCCGTCCAAAAAGGACGGGCGGGACGCCCATCCCACAATAACAATTAAAATTGTAAGTTATTTAATTCGCGATCCTAAGCTGTATCTCACCCCTAACTCGGACGATCGCCCGTAACACCCCTGACCGATCGCGCTACAATTATCGATCGGGATAAAAACGGCTGATTAGGAAAGTAGAGGAGTAGGTGCTATGGCTACAAGTCGTCGCATTGAGCGTGTAGCTTCAATGGTTAAACGGGAAGTCAGCCTGATGTTGCTGAATGGAATCAAGGACGACCGGGTAGGTGCCGGTATGGTTAGCGTTACCGATGTCATTGTTTCGGGAGACCTTCAGCATACAAAAATTTTTGTCAGCATCTACGGTACTGATGAGGCAAAGGCTGAGACTATGGAGGGTTTGAAATCTGCAACTAGCTACGTCCGCAGCCAGTTGGGCCAACGATTGCAACTGCGTCGGACGCCGGAAGTGATTTTTCTCGAAGACCATTCTTTGGAACGGGGCGATAAAATGCTGATACTGCTGAATCAGCTTTCTGCCGATCGCAAACCGGATATTCTAGATGGGGACGCAGAATTTGCTGAGGACGAAAGTCCCGAAACAGACGAGAATTAGTTTGTGAAGCCAGTCAACAGTCAACACTCAACAGTCAACAGTCAACAATTTCCCATGATTGACAATCTTTCCTTACCAGAACTGGTGGCCCAAATGTTCGTGGTGCGCGCTTCAGGCTACTTGTTCGACCACCAAATTCGCTATCGTTCATGGGAACCAACTGCTAGCAAACTCCGCTATTATCTGGAAGAGTTGGGCGTCGGCGGTGTGATTTTGGTGGGGGGAAGTGCTGCGGAGTTGGCGGTTAGATCGCACCAATTGCAGTCTTGGGCAAAGTTTCCGCTGCTGCTGGCGGCTGATATTGAGGAAGGTGTCGGCCAGCGGTTCGCGGGGGCGACTTGGTTTGGGCCGCCGATGGCAATTGCCCAAGTGGCGCAGCATGATTCAGAAGCGGCCGATCGATATGCTGAACAAATGGGCGCTGTCACTGCGATCGAAGCGAGGGCGATCGGTCTGAATTGGATTCTCGCACCAGTGGTTGATGTTAACAACAATCCCGACAATCCTGTGATTAATGTCCGCGCTTTTGGCGAGACACCGTTCATTGTCGGGAAATTAGCGGCTGCTTTTATTCGCGGTGCAGCCCAACACCCGGTTTTGACTACAGCTAAGCATTTTCCCGGCCACGGAGACACGGCGGTTGATTCTCACTTGGAATTGCCGGTTTTGCCGCATTCGCCAGCGAGATTGGCAAGGGTTGAGTTGCCTCCTTTTGTTGAGGCGATCGCCGCCCGGGCCGATGCTGTGATGAGTGCTCATTTGCTGATTCCGGCTTGGGATGCCGAGTTTCCTGCTACTCTTTCTCGCAAAATTTTGATCGGCAAGCTGCGACAAGAGTTGGGATTTGAAGGTTTGATCGTGACGGATGCTTTGGTGATGGGCGCGATCGCCAATAAGTACGGCCCTAATGAAGCTGCTGTTTTGGCGGCTGAGGCTGGTGCTGATGTTTTGCTGATGCCCCTTGACCCGGAAGGGGCGATTCTCGCTGTCTGCGAAGCTGTCACTCAAGGGCGGCTTTCCATAGCACAAATCAAGGAATCTGTCAAGCGGATTTGGAAGGCGAAAATAAAGGTGGGTTTGCCGATTTCTGACCCCCCCCAACCCCCCGTTGCTAAGGGGGGGAGCAAGAATCTAGAGTCGATCGACTTAAGTTTGCTGGCAAATCCACAGGCAAGGTCAACTGCTGCCGATATTTTGCGAGATTCTTTGAAATTTGGAGGTTCTCTGCCTTTAATGGCGAAAAAGCCCCCAGAAAACCAGCTTTTGCGGAATTTGATTATTGTAGATGATGTTTTGGGGTGCGAGTTTTTGGGCAAGCACACTCCGGCGATTGCCCTTCCCGAACAGTTTGGTTACGAATTGCAACTGATTGACGATCGCACAGGGGCGATCGCTGATAATACAGGTGCAGAGAATTTTTCTTCGACACTGCTGCAAATTTTCATTCGCGGCAATTGCTTCCGAGGCAGTGCTGGTTTGACCCAAGCAGCTCAAGATTGGTTTAAGAAATTATTAAACACGGGAGAACTGCAAGCTGTGTTAATTTACGGCAGTCCCTACGTTTTAGAGCAATTTTTGCCACACTTGCCTCCGAGTATTCCTTATGTATTTTGTTTTGGGCAGATGCCGGCCGCGCAATCTCTAGCTATAGAATTGCTGTTCGGCATTGACGCAAGGGGCAATGCTTGAGCTGCCCGACTCCTGAATCCTTTCTCTGCTGCTGCCTCAGGACTTAAATCTATCAACCCGGTTTCTCGCAAGAAATTTTGCCTTTGGGAGGGAAGCATTCAGAAACCGGGAATCGGGTTCTGGTGCCTAAGTCCTGAATTGATACCAGTTTCAAAAAAGAATGCAGCTGTAGGCCCATGCTGCAAACCCATATCCAGTTAGTCATTCCCTCTCAAATCTAAAATCGCTCGACGGGGGCGCGACTCGACGGCTCTGGGCTCGCGCTCGCCGAACCTCTCACGCCGAAGTCGAAAATCTAAAATGCTATGAGTTTTGCAACAGATTTGCATAATATCCGGGAAAATGGCTCGCGTCTATCAATCTTTAGACAGAGCCGCTCGCTTACTCATCATTACTATAATTTTTTTTTATTAGACCGTAATGAATTGTATACCTCTATACTGACAAAATTTAACTTACATATCCGGAATTTTGGATTATATTATTAAAAAGGTCATAATTTTTTTTACTAAAACCTTGAGGGCGCATTATGATTCAGTCAACTATCAAAATCCAATACTCTTTAGATGTCATCCAGGATGAAGCCCGCCACCTGGTGCACGAGGGCGTGCTGAGCCGGCAACAGCCTATCTACACGCTGTGCCAATTCATTCCGCCCCGGGAATGGGCTTGCGTGGAGTGCGAGTTAGAAAAATGCGACTTCTTGCTGCGCGATCGTATCGCCGACCTGATCGGTTCTGAAAAATGGGACAACGACTAAATTTGGGTTTTCTTAAATAAGTTTGCCAGTCAGTTTCCAAGTAAATTCCCGCTGTGGTAAAGACTATTGATTCTTTAATCCTGGGAATTTTCGGGGCGCAATTTTTCCAACTCGAGCCTCAGCGCTGCCATGTGTGCAGTTAATTCTTGAATCTCTAGCTTTACGTCAGGTTGTACAACCGAGTCGGGAGGATGGTCAGTGGCTGCATCGGATTGCTTGGGTGAGACGGATTCGCTGTCTGCATTCTCCTGATTACCCGGTTGGGAGAAAATAGTATCTACAAAATTCCGGGCTTCTCGATCGGTCATTTCTCCTTTTTCCAGGAGCTCCGATGCTAGCTGGCCCAAATCAGACTTCAGTTTGTCAAGATTTTCTTCTCGCTTTAGCGGATCTTGCAATGTCTCCATTAAAAAGGAAGTTGCACCTAAAGTTAGGTGAAATCCTGTTTGCAGCATTTGAGGCAGGTTGTCGGGATTCATCTAAAAATGCCGCTAGAACGTTTTTCTGAGTTTTTGGTTCGCCAGTTGCTCCCAAGTCGGCGCCTAAGGCCGCTTGGGAGCAGGAAGATGTCGAGTTGTCGGTCGCGATCGCGCGCCTGCGAGGAACGATCGGCCTTTGAAAGAATACTTTTTTTGGGACGAATACTAATTTTATCATTACTTAGTAAATAGATAAATGTCAACTGTAAATTTTTGTAACTAGAAATAGAAACCTCCCCACTTGAAAAGTCAGTCGATTTTAGATTTTAGATTTTAGGGTCGCGAATTAAATAACTTACAATTTTAATTATTATTGTGGGATGGGCGTCCCGCCCGTCCAAAAAGGACGGGCGGGACGCCCATCCCACAATAATAATTAAAATTGTAAGTTATTTAATTCGCGACCCTAAAATCTAAAATCTAAAATCGACTGACTTTTCAAGTGGGGAGGTTTCTATATCTAGTTACAAAAATTAAC
>NZ_JANMZH010000430.1:0-1857 GCF_031383065.1 Microcoleus sp. OTE_8_concoct_300
CCCAGAAGAGGTGTTGCCAATTGTTGCCAAACTAGATTTAGATTTGCCGCAGCAATCGGCGTTAAACAATCTCAAATCGGCGATCGAATTGCTGCACCAATGCCAGTCAAAAATTCCCAATCTAAAATCCCACATTCACCTCGATTTGAGTTTAATTCAAACATTTGACTACTACACTGGAATTGTGTTTGAAGTTGTCAGCAGCAGCAAGAGTGGACAGCGAGTTTTAGGACAAGGAGGACGCTACGACCAACTGTTGGGACTGTTCGATCCCCAAGGGCAAAATTCCCCCGGCATCGGGTTTTGTCTGAATATTGAAGATTTGCACCAAGTTTTGCTGACAGAGGGGCAATTGCCCACGGAGACGCCAGCCAGTGACTGGTTGGTTGTGGCTCAAACTCCTGAAGCTAGTGCCGCCGCGTTTGCTTACGCTCGCAAACTCCGAGAGTCTACTCACCTAGTTCGGGTAGAAATAGATTTGGAAAGTCGGGAGACGGAGGAGGCGGCGCGGGAATACGCGCGCGCGCGACGAATTGCTCAAATTGCGTGGGTAAATGCCGAAGGATTGCCAACAATTGAAACGGTAAATTAGGGTCTGTTTGAAACGTAATTCCTAATTACCAATTGCTAATTTCTCATCGAAAATCCAAAATCCAAAATTGAAATATGCCACATACTATCGTTACGAATATTTGCGAGGGAGTTGCTGATTGCGTCGGCGCTTGTCCGGTTGCTTGCATTCACCCCGGCCCCGGCAAAAATGTCAAGGGTACTGATTGGTTTTGGATTGATTTTGATACCTGCATTGACTGCGGCATTTGTTTGCAGGTGTGTCCTGTCGAAAAGGCGATCGTTCCAGATGAGCGGCCTGAGTTGCAGCAAACTCCCGCTTGATTGAATTAATTACATTCATCTGTAAGGTGCGCCATGCGCACCCTACATTTTTTTTTTGAACCACAGAGGGCGCAGAGGACACAGAGAAGAAGAGTGAGAAAGAGCTGAAAAATCTAACGTTTAGATATCTAAGTGAGGTAATTAATTATGTTAGTTTTAGATCCAAAAACTCTCGAACCTGCTACTGAACAGCGCATTATTTTATATGAGGTGAGTTGGGAGCAATACGAGCAACTTTCTGATATGTTTGTCGATGAATTCCCCAGGATGACTTACTTGGAAGGAACGTTAGAAATTATTATGACGACTTCGCCAGAACACGAAAGTCTCAAAAAAATTATTGCCCGGTTGATAGAAACCTATGCGGTGGAAAGGCTAATTAATCTCAACGGTTACGGAAATGCTACATTTCGCCGCGAAGTTGTGAGACGGGGTGCCGAACCAGATGAGTGTTACTGTTTAGGTTTACTTGCAGAAGTCCCGGATATTGTGATAGAAATTGCTCTGACTAGCGGCGGAGTTGACAAACTAGAAGTGTATCGCGGTTTGCAAGTTCCTGAAGTCTGGTTTTGGGCTAACGATCAATTTTCTATTTACCACTTGCGCGAGTCTGGTTATGAGTTAATTTCGAGCAGTGAATTTTTGCCGGAGTTAGACTTTTCTGTATTGAGTCAATATGTAGGATATGTTAACCAAACTGAAGCTGTTATTGCTTATAGAACTGTTTTGCAAACAGCTACAGGAACCTCAAATCAATTGTAAACACTTTCTCTTCCCTTCTCTTGTCTTGCTTCGTGTCCTTCGCGCCTTCGCGGTTCGTTAAAAAAAAGCCCGATCGCACTTTACAAAAAAATCTACAATAAAAACCCATGCAGCCGATCGCACTTTCCGACTCTCAAATTTTATCCATCCGCACCCACGCCGAAAGCACATATCCTGAAGAATGCTGCGGTTTGTTGCTCG
>NZ_JANMZH010000431.1:0-1240 GCF_031383065.1 Microcoleus sp. OTE_8_concoct_300
CCCAGAAGAGGTGTTGCCAATTGTTGCCAAACTAGATTTAGATTTGCCGCAGCAATCGGCGTTAAACAATCTCAAATCGGCGATCGAATTGCTGCACCAATGCCAGTCAAAAATTCCCAATCTAAAATCCCACATTCACCTGGATTTGAGTTTAATTCAAACATTTGACTACTACACTGGAATTGTGTTTGAAGTTGTCAGCAGCAGCAAGACAGGACAGCGAGTTTTAGGACAAGGGGGACGCTACGACCAACTGTTGGGACTGTTCGATCCCCAAGGGCAAAATTCCCCCGGTATCGGGTTTTGTCTGAATATTGAAGATTTGCACCAAGTTTTGCTGACAGAGGGGCAATTGCCCACGGAGACGCCAGCCAGCGACTGGTTGGTGGTGGCTCAAACTCCTGAAGCTGGGGCGGCGGCCTTTGATTATGCCCGCCAACTCCGAGAGTCTACTCACCTAGTTCGGGTAGAAATAGATTTGGAGAGTCGGGAGACTGCGGAGGCGGCGCGGGAATACGCGCGCGATCGACGAATTGCTCAAATTGCTTGGGTAAATGCCGAAGGATTGCCAACAATTGAAACGGTAAATTAGGGTCTGTTTGAAACGTAATTCCTAATTACCAATTGCTAATTTATCATCCAAAATCCAAAATCCAAAATTGAAATATGCCACACACTATCGTTACGAATATTTGCGAGGGAGTTGCTGATTGCGTCGGCGCTTGTCCGGTTGCTTGCATTCACCCCGGTCCCGGCAAAAATGTCAAGGGTACTGATTGGTTTTGGATTGATTTTGATACCTGCATTGACTGCGGCATTTGTTTGCAGGTGTGTCCTGTCGAAAAGGCGATCGTCCCAGATGAACGGCCGGAGTTGCAGCAAACTCCGAGTTGATTGCAATTGAGGGCTAGACCCTACATTCACTTTTTTTACGAACCGCAGAGGGCGCAGAGGGCGCAGAGAAGAAGGGTGAGAAATATTGGAAAAATCTAACTTTTAGATATCTAACTGAGGTAATTAATTAGGTTACTTTTGTGAGTTCTTTCTCTTCCCTTCTCTTGTCTTCCTTCGTGTCCTTCGCGCCTTCGCGGTTCGTTTTAAAAAAAGCCCGATCGCACTTTACAAAAAAATCTACAATAAAAACCCATGCAGCCGATCGCACTTTCCGACTCTCAAATTTTATCCATCCGCACCCACGCCGAAAGCACATATCCTGAAGAATGCTGCGGTTTGTTGCTCG
>NZ_JANMZH010000533.1:0-5919 GCF_031383065.1 Microcoleus sp. OTE_8_concoct_300
TTCACCTTTGGACGATCGAACCCGCAGCGTGTCTCCGTCGTGTACCGAGCCTGGGATAACTTCATACTCTGGTAAGTTTGCTGCCTCATCAGGATCGGGCTCCCCATTGGGAATTTGAATACTTGCAGATTGACTTTGTGGTATTGAAAGCGTCTCGCGGGACGTTTTTGGTGCTTGCAAGCTGTACCAGACGAGTGCACCAATTGCGATTATTGGTAAGGCGTTGATAAGTTTTAATATTTTCACAAAAACGGGTAATTAAATTGATTATGTTGGAGGATAGCGTTATTAGTAAAAAATAAAGAATGTTTTAGGACAGCAAAACTTTCTCATAGCTAACTGTCCCCTACTTCCAAATAGACTGCTAGGCGACAGTAATTATCTGACCCGCAGTCAAACTGGTGAAATCATAGAGTGTGTTACCAGCTTTTAGTTTTTCAAATTCGGAAGTTATCATGAGTTGGCTACCTTGGGTGAAAATCACCGATTCGCCCCCGCTGCCCCATATTTCAACGGTATAAGGTCCTGAATTTAATTCTAATGTGTCATTACCGCTTCCACCAAAAAACTCACCACTACCATAACCCTCGATATAGTCATCACCCTCTCCTAAAAACACGTTGCCACTGTTATTTAAGCCCGATTGAAAACCTCCATAAGCAATGAGGGAGTCGTTACCATCACCCATATTAATTGCACCGCCGTTGTTATAAATGTTATGACCAAAGATAGAGTCATCACCATTACCGGTCTCAATAACACCATAGTTGTAAATAACATAGGTAGTAATTATGTCGTTACCATCACCAGTCCCAATAAAATTGGAATTTCTGATGCTGTCGCCTGATTGGGCACTGAGCGAGTCGTTACCCTCTCCTAAAAAGACATTACCCGTGTTAGAAAGGTCTCCCAAGGACTCCATGAAGTCTGGACCGTTACCAGTATTAATGATACCGCTGTTGATGATGCCATCTCCATACCATCCACTACCAAAGATGGTGTCTGCGCCATTATCAGTATTAATGATACCGCTGTTGATGATGCCATGGAAGTAGCAAGTACCACTAATATAGTCCTCGCCATCACCAGTGGTAATGTCTTTAGAATTGTGAATGCCCGAGCCGGTGACCTCGACGTCGGGGTTAGTACCACTGATACTGTCATTGCCATTGCCAGTATCCATAAGTCCCTCGTTGGAAATACCCGCGCCATAACGATCGTGCTCACCAATTATTATGTCGTTACCATCACCGGTAGTTAAAGTGCTGCCGTTTCCGTTTAAGAGACCATAACCGAAATTACCGTTCGATAACCTACCCTTAATTACGTCATTGCCCTTTCCAGTATCGAGAGTGCTGTCGGTCATCCATATACCGAACCCGGTCCTAGGAGGACCGCCAACAACAACAGCACCCATGATTGTGTCGTTATCATCACCAGTATTTATGGTACCAGACAAGCTTTGGATTCCCCAGGCACCAATGCCAGTAATTATGTCGTTACCATTTCCAGTTTCAATAGTTCCTATTCTGTTGTAAATGCCTCTACCAGCCTCAGGATCAGAATTCTCCCACCAATCACCTAGGCTGCCGATACCAGTGATACTGTCGTTGCCAGCAAGAGTATTAGTGAGACCTGTATTGAGTATTTCCTCTATTCCAGACACAGGTACAATATCATCCTCGTCTGTAAACGTTAGATTTGAAAGTTCGATCGCCATAGAAACACCTCAGTATTAAGATAAAAGTTAGAAATATATGTTACTACTGTAGTGCTATCACACTTTACAATATTTTATTCTGTATTGTTTTATTTCTTAACATAATCAAAGCTATTTTAAGGCACTGCTTGCTGTTGATTTATCTACTTATTCTCTGAAAGAAGCGCACCCGGGTGCGCTTTTATGAAATAAAAATATTCTAAAATTGCGATGAGGTATTGACAAGCAAGAAAAGGTGCGTGTAAAATCTTTCACCTTATAAAAGAGAAGCCATGAATCTTCTACAAAAGTTTTTTGCGGGAATTGGTTTGAGTGCGATTGCCCTAGCTCCTTTATCCGCGATCGCGCAAACTGCTGCATCCTTTACCAATCCTCATAAATGGAATGATACTGCTGCCGGAAAAACTTACGTTTTTATTCCTAACCGTCCAGTAGGCGTTCCGGTAGTCGGCCTTACAACCCCCAAGGCGGCCAGTCCCAGGACGCTAACGCTCAACAACTGTGGCTGGGGAAGCTTCACAAAATCTACGACTGCTCCTCCAACTTTAATCACGGGGAGTGGGATAACTGTTAACTGGGCGGGAAAAACCAGCGGTGCGGCCGTGACTTGCACGGCTCCAGTGGCCCCGGCAACCGCTTACACTAGCAGCAATAACGGAGCTGTAGGAACTGTAGTTGACGACGGCTCAAAAATTTGGATTAAGGGTGGCACTACCGCCGGAGCTGCAATTATCAACGTGACTACAGCGGGGGCGGTAACGACAAAAGTTAATGCTTGCGGCTTCCTCCGTATAACAACCTCCCCATCGCGACCAATGACTAATTTTTCCATTGGCACGACTAATTACACTCTCGCTGCACTTCCCGCTGTAACTAAACCCATGATCTGTAGAAAGGTAGGTACAGCTTCGTTTACTTACATTCCTGCAAACTAATGAAAAAAGTAATCGCAGCATTGATAGCATTTGCTGCGATCGTCTTTCCTCAAAGTGCGATCGCACAACCAGTAGCCAACCGGGACGCATTAAATAACATCATTGTTACTGGTACTGGTTTGGCGGCAGGAACTTTAATTAAAATCTACTATCCACAAGTTTTTGATTCAAAAAATTTCATAACGTCAGCTTGCAATATCCTGACAATCAAAAAGACATCATTATTTGCATTTGACGATTGGATTAAAGTTGGCGGAGTTCTATTAAGCTTATCCGTAAATTCGCCTCCGGCATTGCCTGGATTGCCTTGTGTCAATGGCGCTCCCAATGCTGCATATTCCTGGATTAATGCAGGAATTTATCGATATGTTCAAAGCTCGGACAAAGTTTATGTTGTTGCGCCCAGTCCCGGTGCCATATTAGTTTCAGGTGATTTGCCTAATTTTAGATTAGGCAAAGTTGACAAGTGTGGGAGAATTTTAATCAAAAATTCTGACAAATGGCCGATGACTGCGCTCAACTTTAACGGAGCTTTAAGCTACATAGTTAATGGCTCCTATGGACCAGACATCACAATCCCAACTACAACAACGGCAGCAATGCCAATTTGTTATCGTGGAACTCTGTATCAAAGACAATAAAAAATATAATTGTTGCATAAATATTATTTATTGCAATTGTCTTTGAACTGCGATTACATCTTTTAAATTAATTATTCTTCCTCATCTTTATTGGCCAGCACAATCAGCTTAATTTTTTCAAGCTGCGATCGCATTTGCGCCCATTCGCGTAGCACAGATGCTTTTTGCTTGTCTAAACTCGATTGTTGTGCAAGATAAGCCTCTGTAGAACTTTGTCCGAAGCGATATCCAACTTTATATAATTCAAACCGTTGTATTTCACGCTTAGCAATTGCCTGTTGGATCTGAAATTCGCGCGATCGCACGTCGAACTCTAGCACAGAGAATAGTACAGAATCGCGGGTTTTAATTGCGATTTCTTCTTTTGATTTACGAAGTTCCTCAACTTTCACTCTCAAATCTGATATGGCGATCGCTGCCTGTTTCTGCTCCTGGTTCCCTCCACTAAAGGAACGAAATAGTGGTAAACCGATTACATTAAGCAGATCGTTCACCAACCCAACAGGACGAGTAAAAATGCTAAGCACATTGTTGATAAACCCGCCCCCGCTCTGCGTTGTGGCTGTTTGTCCAGTTTGTCCAGTGCTTTGTCCAGTAGCAACAGGGGCGCTATTTTGTCTGAGGAAATATTGTAGGGCTGGCTCAAAAATAGCTAGTTGAATTGATTGCTTATTTGATGCAGTCGCTTCGTTAATTTTTTCTTCAATCGTTTCGATTGACTCTCCAATCTTGCTATTAATCGGAGAGTTAGAAACAGCTAACCCTTGCAATTGCTGAACACAGGCACTCGACGTATCCAAACAAGGCAACGGCGATATCATTGATCGCCAAGTATCCTCATTAATTTGAATTTGAATTAATTTATCAATGTCGTTGAAATTGGGCGGATTGAGCGGATTCGTGGCTTTGGGGCGATCGCATCAGTTCCTCCTTCATCATCTCCAGGTTCTGCGGGTTCATCTACTTCTGACGGTTCATCAGGTTCTGCCGGCTCTTTTTCCTCGTCTGGTTCAGCAGGTTCTTTTTCGGGTTCATCTTGCGCCTGGATCTGTGGCACAGAGATGTTAATCGCTGGTGGTGGTGGTACCACTGGGGACGATCGGGTTGCTGGAGGTTGTGGGACTGTTAGTCGGGGCAGAGGAAGTTGTGCTTCCGCTGCCGTCGGTAATAATACTAATTTCAACACCAAGCTTATTGTCAATTTGGCCAGTAAATTTGATGCGGCGAATTTTTCCATTGTAAGGGCTCCTAATAACTGCTAGATGTGCGATCGAATCTTCAACTGCTGAAAGTTGAATTTTTAATTGAGTAAATTGATAATCTTTATCTCTCGACTCTTTCTCAAAAGTTGAGATTGCTCGCTGATAGTTTGTCTGATTCTCAGCGATTTGTTTTTGATAAAAACTAAAAGCTTGATTTTCTTCTTCTATTCGGTGAGCGAGATTTAGTTGATGTTGATATTCATCCTGCTTCCTCTTTTCCTTTGCTGATAAAAGTTTACCAACTTCTAAATCAATTTCTGTTTTATCAGATTTAAGTTTATTTTCAAGGATTGACAGTTTATTAATCTCATGTTCAATTATAGCCGAGTCTAAGCCGGCGATTCCTTTCAAATAATCAAGTTCTCGCCGCTTCAAGTTAATTATTTCTTCCTGCTGCTTAGCTTCGTTATTAGCCTTTTCTATCATAGCCTCATACTGCTGATAAGAAATATCAGGAAGTGGCATCATTGGCGGTGCCGGCTTTGGCTTGCTTGGATCTGTTGCTTTTTGTGGGAGTGATATTTTCTGATTTTCAATTCGCTTAATAGCGAGTTGTAGCTCTTCCTTTCTTAGATTTAATCGCTTCCTTTCGTTGTCTTGGTCAGCCACAATTTGAGCAGCAGAAATATGGTCACCGATTTTAACTTTTAAATCGTTCGGCTCACTGATTTGCAACGTCATTTTGTGTAAACGTCCTTGCTGCTGCGGTGCTGTAACTGGCGCTGTAACTTGTGTGATCGGCGACTGTTGCGCGGTTACCGCTGGCGGTTTGGATGAACCGACAAACTGATAAGCACTGAAGCTTAACATTCCTATTATTGCTGATTGATTTATAAAATCCTTCATAATTTAGGTGGAGGTGAAACAATTTGAACCTTTAGCGAACCACTTCCAAATTGATAATTAAGTTTGTGCATTGCCCATTGAATCGGACAAGATTCTATCTGAATAGTGTTACCGACTATTGTAATAGTTTGTAACTGCTTTGGATTTAAGCTGAGCTTGACTTCTTCAGGAGAATCGATTGTCAATGTCCCACTTAAAAATATTAAAGAGTTAGGTTGAATTAATTGTTGTAGCTTCGGGTTAATTTCCTCTTCTCCAAAATCAACACCAATAATTTGATACTGAGCAGCTTCGCCTGGTTTAGGTACAAGTCGATTTGTAGCGATTTGTCCCATTACTCCTGTTTTATAGATCCCTTTACTATCAGCAATTACAAATTCGTTTCCTTCTTGTTTAATAACCCAAAATTGCTGTTTAATTGGTTGTCGATCACTTATCCAGCTTCCTTCAATGTCTACATATATATGCTTACCACCACCCGATGCGCTGATAGTTTGCATCACACCATCACGCAT
>NZ_JANMZH010000546.1:0-9769 GCF_031383065.1 Microcoleus sp. OTE_8_concoct_300
ACAAAAACGATTGCTTGACTTCACTGCGTTGCGTTTGGCTGCGCGACATGAAACGCCATGACAAATTCTAAGGAATGAGAATTAAATAACTTCCACAATTTTAATTGTTATTGTGGGATGGGCGTCCCGCCCGTCCAAAAAAGGACGGGCGGGACGCCCATCCCACAAACTTGTGGAAGTTATTTAATTCTCATTCCTTAGAATTTGTCATGGCGTTTCATGTCGCGCAGCCAAACGCAACGCAGTGAAGTCAAGCAATCGTTTTTGTCTGAGACAGCTTTTCTGTCCTGTTGCAACCGCGGCGCTGCAGAGAAGTATTTAGACGGACATGATTTTACCGCCGAATCGGGGTCGCACCTGCACAAACGATGTCCGCGCAGCCCGAAGCTAAAGAAAACAGGCTAATAGAACAGAATTTGCTATGATACTATTTTCTACTGTCACTGCACGGCATCGAACCCAAAAGTCGCCGCCTCATTTGAGTTGCCAACGCGGGACTCCCAACCACTATCGCAGGGTCACAACATTAATAAGGGAAATGTTATCTTAAATTCAGGAAAAAAAGATGTTTGCTAAACTCAAAAATTTAAACATTAGAAACAAAATGCTGCTCGGATATCTAGCGCCAGCAGCTATATACTTAGGGTTTCCCGTAGTAGTTATCGCTACTACAAATGAGGTGTTGAAAACTTTCCAAGAAACGGAAAGGGTACAGCAGGTACTCGGAGAAACAACTAATATATCCCTAGGTGCGGAGCAAATGGTACGGGGGCTACGTGGGTATTTAATTAATAAAAATAATGATTTTTTAACGGATTTTCACGCAGGTGCAGAGTTGGCTCTGCAGTCGGCGGATAATGTAGCGCCGACCGTTCAAGATCCCGAACAGAGAATTCGTTTGCAGAGGATGCGAGAGCTAGTCAAGCAATATTATGAGGGTTGTAACGAAGACATGGTTCGCTTAGTGCTGCAAAATCAGACAGCGACAGCCATTGCTGTATTTAATACAGAGAAGTACAAAAATCTAGTGAATGAATTTTTGAAAGTGAACCGGGAATTTCGGGAAACAGAATTAAATCTGGTTAACCAAAAAACGAAAATCACCAAGGAAGCTTTAAGCTTTTTGGTATCGATCCTGGTGGTTGGTTCGGTGCTGTTAGTGCTGTTTGGTGCGGGTATGGCTTGGCTGATGTCGTCAGGAATTATTACAACTATCGATCGCGCAATTAGTTCTATCGCCAGTTCTTCCACTGAGATTGCAGCAACAGTTGAAGAACAGGAACGCATGGCAAGCCAGCAAGCAGCTTCAGTTAATCAAACTACTACGACGATGGACGAATTGGGCGCATCTTCTAGGGCGACTTCAGAGCAGATAGAAACTGCCGCATCTCAAGCAATGCAAGCTTTAAGTTTAGCTGGCTTAGGTACAAAAGCTGTCGAAGAAACTTTAAAAGCAATGGCAACGCTGAAAACTAGAGTGGAGGATATGCAAGGGCAAATTATGCAGTTGAGCGAGCAAACCGATCGCATTGGCAATATCTCAAGTCTAGTTAGCGATTTGGCAAATCAAACTAATATGTTAGCGCTAAATGCTGCCGTGGAAGCAGTACGGGCGGGCGAACACGGCAAGGGGTTCGGCGTTGTGGCTTCAGAAATTCGCAAACTTTCCGATCGCAGTAAAAAATCTGCCACGCAAATTAATCTGTTAGTTGCTGATATTCAGAAAGCTATTAATTCAACGGTAATGGTGACAGACGAAGGAACTAAAACTGTGGAATCTGGGGTAAACATTGCATCAGAAACCGCTGCGGCCTTTGCCGGAGTGGCTAATGCAATTAACAACGTGGTTTTGAGCTCTCAGCAAGTTTCGCTGAATGCCAAACAGCAAGCGGTTGCGATCGAACAAGTGGTGGAAGCTATGAACTCTCTCAACCAAGCAGCGGCACAAACGGCTTCCGGTATCACTCAAACTAAAGTCGGCACTCAAAAATTGAATGAAGCTGCTTTAGATTTAAAAGCAATTATTTAGAATATAGCCTTTCTCAGTAACATGAGGTACTATCTGGCATAAGGCATAGGGCTCCGTGGGCATAGGCCTCCGTGGGCATAGGACTCCGTGGGCATACCTCACCACCCTGGAGAACCGCTATACTGCTGCTCCTAATTTTAAGTACCTTGATTCCAGTATCTCTTGTAGGCTGGTAGGGAATTTTTTCTTCTGCGGCTGCACTGCAAACCTTAGCATTGAGTCACCTTAGTGAAAGTGTCGCCTCCAGGGGTAACAGTTTGAAAAATATCAGTGACCATATTTTGTGCCTCCGCACATATCCCCCTCTTCAAGAAATGATTAGATATAGAGAGGGAAATAAAGTAAACCGAGCAACTAATTCAACGTATCAAATTTGGGTTGAGCGAATGCAAATCATATTTTAATCAATGATAGGAGTCAATCCATATTATATGCAGTTGCGTTACATAAATGAGAAAGGTAACAAGCGAGTGCGCCTAGATTAGGACGGGAAAAATATAAAAATTATTCCAGATTCCCAACTGCAAAATCAAGCTCATAGGGGTTAGTTTTACTTAACTAGAAAGCTCAAACCTGGATAAATATACAGCATATCCCATGTAAATGTGGTACACTAAACTCAGTAGCTCAGCGCCAAAAAATGAAAGCTTATTCGATCGAGTTTCGTGAAAAAATAGTTAAAGCTTATGAACAAGGTGATACATCCATTCGGAAAATAGCTGCCCAATTTGATGTGAGTAAAGGCTTTGTCCAGAAACTATTGAAACAAAAACAAGTTACTGGTGATATTCAACCCAAAAAACAAGGTGGAAGCCTTAAAAGTGTGTTACACTCGCACACAACTCAATTGACCCAGATGGTGGAAAAATATCCTGATAGCACATTGTCAGAATATTGTGAATATTGGCTATCGACGCACAACCAGTCTGTCAGCCCTAGTATGATGTGTCGCGAACTCAAAAAACAAAATTTGACGCGAAAAAAAAACAATACGCAGTAGTCAGTCGGCAGATCGAACGAGTGCAAATTTTGAGGTGTTCCTTATGGGGATTAGGTGAAAAAAATCGACCAGAATACCTCATATTTTTGGATGAAATGGGCATTTTGTTGGGTTAAGACGAACCCGTGCAGGCTCAAAATATGGTAGTATAGTCTCGGATTTAAAACCATTGTATCCGGGTGCAAAAGTCATAGTTGTCCGAGCAAGATGGTGCATCAGAGGGTCGGGTTTGACAAAGCAACAGGCACCTGCCGGTCCAAAACGCCACACTGCGGTTGATAGCTTCGGCAAGCGTGCTGTGGTGGTCACAGCAGCAAGTGTTCCTGAAGGTCAAGCGAGCAAACAGGTTCTCTCTTTCGGTTTACCAGATGGGACAAAGGGTTCCACGGCTGTATTTGCTCGCTTGTCGAGAGAGGTGACAGCGGCGGTTGGTTTCTCAAATCGGTGATAGATAGCTTGGGCTCGATTATTCAGGTGGTTTTACCACCGCAACAAATCTAAGGCTTGGTTTTACGGAAAAAAAGATCCGTGGTTGAACAAAGTTTTAGTTGGCTCAATTAATATCGACGGTTGAGCTAGGATGATCGGCTCTATGATTCGGCTTATGGTCAGGCGATTAGCCTAATTTGGTTTCCTTTGCCACTTTTCATACAGCCTCTTAGACACTTTGGGCAGATCTTCTGAGCAAATAGCCGAGCAAGCTGAGGCTGTTGCCGCCGCAGCCAAGCTTTAAATCTCGCGGAAGAAGGCTCTCAAATGGTTGAGCAAACTCTCAATCAAATTCTGGGTTTGAGAGAAGCTGTGGTGGCAATTTCTCAGCAAAATGAGCGACTTTATGACAGTACAAGTCAGATTGGCAATATCTCGGCTTTAGCAAGTTTGGTTAGCGATTTAGCCAGCCAGACGAATATCCTGGCTGTCAACACCGCTGTCGAAGCAGTCAGATCTGGTGACTACGGCAAAGGTTTGGCGGTGGTAGCAAGCGAAATTCGCTTTCTTAGCTGATGAAAGCCAAGAAGCGGCGCAAAAGATTAATGGTATTATTCCAGAGATTAAACGTGCGATCGACTCGACTGTGACACCAACAGAAGAGGGACACACAACAGCAGCCGCAGGGGTGAAAACTGCACGAGAGACTGCTGCTGCTTTTACGGGTGCTAGGAAAGCTTGCAATCGGGTGTTTGCTAGCAACCAACAAATTTATTTTAATATTCAACAGCAGGCGATCGCTATTCAGCAAGTAGGTGACGCCATGAATTTTCTCAACCAAGCCACATTTCAAACAGTCAGGGGCATTACTCAAGTCAAAATCGGCACTCAAAAACTTAACGAAGCTGCATTAAATCTCACGTCTGTAGTGTAATAAGGAAGTTCGGCAACGAGGGGTGTACGGGATTTAACGAACTTAATGGATTTAATGGATGGAGGTTGAGGGAAGAGGGAAGTTCCGCAACGAGGGGTGTACGGGATTTAATGGATGTAACGGATTTAATCGATAGAAGGAAGAATTACCGATTACCAATTACCGATTACCAATTATATCGTTTCCGGTTGCATCGGAATGATTTAACCGCAGAGGGCGCTCTTAACGCAGAGGGAGAGAATACAGAGATGAATAATTCCGATGCTACCGGATTTGATATTACCCATTCCCAATTCCCTAATTGTGAGATTTTAAGGCAAAAAGCATCTCAAGCTGAGCAGTTGTGGGTTCTGTAGAAGCTGTGGCTACGCTAATTCCTCGGAGAGAATTGAGCAATTCAGCGACGGGCGGCGAAACTAAATTTGGCTGTACTGCGAGCAAATATTGGTTAGCCCAAGACATGGTTTTTTCCATATCTATGTAAAAGTAACCTTGGTTGACTTGCGGTAAAGAAGTGGCGATCGCCTGAAAACTCGGACTGCTGCTTAACGGCTGGGGCGGCGTCGAAGTAATCACATCGACTAAAGGGCCACCGAAAGCTACAAACACAGAATTTTCATTCAGCCAACCGTGCCCGAATAAAGTGCCTTGCTGAGGTATTTGCCACTCGGTAACTTCTTTGCCTTGAACTTGTCTGGGGGCGACGCTGACTGTAGGATTGCTTTTGGCGATCGCATCGAGTTTTTTCAGGGTTGCTTCTGCAGCAGGGCGATCGCTGGTTTCAAAAATCATCGCCGCCCCCATCCCCAACTGAGACAAAATACCTTGATCCGAACCGATCGCCCCGATCGCAAATTCCCCATTCATCCAACCAAAAACATCACGATCCGCGTCCAAATCCAACCGTTTAAAACTACTCCTCACCTGCTGAATTCCCCTGTCAACCTCCGGGCTATCTTTTGCCCTTGCCGTCGCCTGCGACCAAATTCGATCGAGGCCCTTGCCACCGACTAAAGCAATGGTTTCGCCGGGAAATCTGGGTAACAATTTCGATGCGACTTGTGGATTTTGCTGCACGAATTTAGGGTCTAACTGAGCGATAGTTTTTACCCTCAATCCCGCACTGTCCGCCCCAATTCCCGCTACCATTGACTTGACTTGTTTGAACTGGGAAAACACTGTCCAAGGCAACGGGATATCTGCGGGCAAATTAGCTTTCAATTGCTCAATGGCAGCAGGATAGTCAGCAATATAAACAGTTGCGATCGGATTCTTGACACCAGCACTCTCTGCAAAAAACTTAGTTGTGCTCTGCTGCGTAGCGAGGGAGGGTTCTCCTTTAAAAGTATCGATCGCCAATTCCAGAGGCTTTCTCAAAGGAGCCATCACTAATTGGTCGTTCAGCAAAGCCACATTGTAGCGCTTGCCGGTTGGCTCTGCAATCTCAAAAATTTTAACTCCTTTATACTCGGTTTCTTGAGTAGTTGCACCAGGCTGAGATTTTAATTTATTCGCAAAATTCCAAGCGCTAATTTTATTTTTGACGCTGACTACAACTAGCAGCTTAGGAGGCTCGGTTTTCGCAGCAGCATCAGGGGGCAACAAAGCGACCATCACCCCCCCCAGCCAAGGCTTTAAGTCCCTGTCAAAGTCGATTTGAGTGCCTGCCAAGCTTTGTTCTTGAAAGGTCTTCAAACCCTGACCGACCAACTTTTGAGCCGCTGGCGTGCCAAATCGCTGCAACTCGGACAAGGCTTGGGGATTGGGGGAGATGAAGGTGGCCATCATTGCTTCGTCGGGTACAACTTTGGCGCTGTCTTGAGGGTTGGATACTTTTTGGCTCAAACCCTGGAAGTAAAAGTAGACCCCAGCGCTACCTGCTGCGACGATGGAGGCAGCAATTAGAAGCTTTGATTTTTTTGCAGGCATGGTTTGTGTTCCTCGTGTCCTTTATCAGTTTAATGAAAATACACTTGGCTTGTGGGGAGGCGATCGAGGCTGCTGTTTATTTTTGTATAATTCAAAACAAGTTTGGACGATCGTCTAAACTGCTAGAACTGTGCATTATTGGTAAAAGATGAAAGTAGCGATCGCGGGAGCAACGGGATTTGTAGGTAGCCGGCTGGTGGAGAAGCTGCAAGCTGCGGGACATCAAGTGGTGGTTTTGAGCAGGGATGCGGCGAGGGCCCTGCGAGTTTTTCCGGCTTCAGCTTATCCGAATTTGGAAGTTGTCGCCTATACTCCGGCGTCGTCTGGTGATTGGCAAAAGTCAATTGCGGGCTGCGATGGTGTTGTAAATTTAGCCGGGGTTCCGATTGCGGAGGAAAGGTGGACTCAGGCGCGCCAGCAAGCTATTCTCGACAGTCGCAAACTGACGACGGCAAAATTGGTGGAGGCGATCGTCAATGCTAATCCTAGACCATCGGTGTTTGTTAGCGCATCGGCGATCGGCTATTACGGAACCAGCGAAACCGCTGAATTTGACGAAACTAGCCCTGCTGGGGATGATTTTTTAGCTGCAGTTTGCAAAGACTGGGAAGCAGCCGCCCAACCTGCAAAAAATGCGGGAACGCGGCTAGCAATTTTGCGGCTGGGGATAGTTTTGGGAATGGGAGGCGCGTTGGCAAAAATGCTGCCACCTTTTAAACTATTTGCAGGCGGGCCGCTGGGCACTGGAAAACAGTGGTTTTCTTGGGTTCATCGCGAGGATGTGGTTGATTTAATTCTGTATGCTTTGCAAAATTCGCAAGTTCAAGGCGTTTTGAATGCGACAGCACCGAATCCGGTGCGGATGAATGAATTGTGTCAAACTTTAGGGGAAGTTTTAAAGCGGCCTTCTTGGTTGCCGGTGCCAAGTTTTGCTTTAGAATTGCTGTTGGGAGACGGGGCAAAACTTGTTCTGGAAGGGCAGCAAGTGTTGCCGAAACAAACTTTAGCTAGCGGTTTTCAATATCAATATCCGACGCTGAAATTAGCACTCGAAGAGATTTTATCGGGAAGTTAGGAACCTACGGAATAGAACCCGCCGAATAGAATTCGGATGCTCCACAAACCAAGTCTGCCCGCGCGGACTGGAAGAAAATTCCCCGTTACCACGCTCTGCTGATTGGTGACAACTTAAGACTGAAACCCATAATAAATGTCCCTTTTAGTCGAGTCTCGATCCCCCTAAATCCCCCTTAAGAAGGGGGACTTTGAGAAGAATCTTGTCGCCCCCTTATTAAGGGGGACTTTGAGAAGAATCTTGTCCCCCCTGATAGTCGGGGGACTTTGAAAAGAATCTTGTCCCCCCCTTATACCAATGTTTTATGAGGCCCCGTAGAATCCGATCCCCCCTAGCCCCCCTTAATAAGGGGGGGACAAGATTCCGATCTTTCGTCCCCCTTCTTAAGGGGGATTTAGGGGGACCGAGATATGTGCAACTTCACATTAAATTGGTATTAAGAAGGGGGACTTTGAGAAAAATCTTGTCCCCCCCTAATAGTCGGGGGACTTTGAGAAAAATCTTGTCCCCCCCTGATAGTCGGGGGACTTTGAGAAGAATCTTGTCCCCCCCTTATTAAGGGGGGTTAGGGGGGATCGAGACTTCGATACAAACAAGAGAGACGGTCGGTGTGAGCTTAATTTGTCACCAATCTGGGAACGAGGGATTTCGTGTTTAAATTATCACACATCGTAATAATGGTGTCAAGATAAAAATCTTAATACTCATCTACAAACTGAGGATGAACCCACAGAAATTCGCGGCGTCTGTTCTGCACCCGCACCAAGCCACCAAAACCAGGATCTTTTGCTTTTAGCAGGGCGTGTAATTCTCGCAAAATCGAGCCTTGGGCGCGGATGGCTGCTTCGCCCTGTTGCCAATCAGGGGCATCTCTTTCGGTAGACAAATTAGTCGCTAAATCGCTTCCTTTCAAGGTAGACTCGATGCTTTTTTGTCCTAAATCGAGTTCTTCTTCAATACCTTTGTAGGTGGCTTCATCTAGTATTAACTTGGTTGCCGAGCTTGCGACAGGTAAGACTAGACTGAGGGTTCCGCTCAATATTTTGAGATAGGGGGCTGCTTTGGTAAACCATTCGCGCGACACTTCCAATTCATAAACTCCCTTCTTATTGTCGTTAGGATTTAAGGCGGGAAGGGGCAAACGAGAGTGTTCGCACCAGAGGGTGATTTGAATTTTTTGACTTATCCATTTGGGGCGATCGAAAAACTTGGGATCGACGGGCTTAAAACTGAACAGGCGCGGGCCATCTTTCGCTTCATCGGTGAGCATTTGCATCAGCGACGCAAATTCCTCATCGACTTTGCTGAGAATTATCCGCTGATCCTGAGACAATGACTGAAAGCGTTCTTCACCTCGACGATCGAAAATCACTAAATCTTCGCGGATGATTTTTAGCTCGTCTTTGAACATATTTCGGAATTGCTGAATGCCGATTTCTTGCGATGGGGGTTGAGCAGTCGGCGCGTTATTTAGCAGACGATCGATGTTTTGCCATTCACCACAGCCTGAAATGGGACAGGGATACTCATGACGATTCTTCTTTTTGCTCTCAATTAGTTTCTCAACCTCAAATAGCGCGTTTCCAGGCGCATTCATACCGCAAGGCGCAATGCAGGGAACCATCACATTACATCGCAATCCTTCCCAGAAATTCTCGACTAGCCATTTAATCTCTTCCGTGAGATAAGACAAAAACCGTTCTGGATAAGCTGCCCGCACGGTAATTTTTACATCAGTGTTAACATATTCGAGCAATGCCCGACCGTTGTAGTCATTGTCAAGCATCAAACCCCGTTGCCAATGGATACTTTCTTCGTAATTGCAGCGCCCCAGTGAGTATTTGTGCAAGCGCACAATCAATTGATAAAACAATCCTTCTGCTACTGCAAGTTGTCCTCGATCGTCTACAATCTGGCAGATTTGCACTTGTTGTCTGTCTCCCGCTTCCGGTTGTTCTCCCCAATTGGGCAATTGGGGGCGTGTATCGCGTACAAGTTGAGCAATCAAGCTGGTATTGCTGGGTTTAGCGGGGTCGAGCACGACGCGGTAGGACAAATCGAAGCGTTCCATCAGCTTGAGAAAGATGGGATGTAGTTGTTTCGGGTAGCCGTTCTCGCCTGGAAACGGGGGATTACTCCATAATTCGCCCAGATGCTCAAAATCTACTAAACCGTTGCGGCGGCGGGTTGTTTCATCATCGAGTACGAAGCTGATTGCCTTTGCTAGCCAGTCGGGTTTGAGGATGACGATATCCCGCAGTATTGGATCGTAATGGTAATGGATGATATGCCCCAAGGTATGGGAAATGCGAAGGAAAAGTTCTGCTTGTTCCTTATCGATTCCCTGTTGAGCGCAGATGGCAAGGACATCAT
>NZ_JANMZH010000559.1:0-7601 GCF_031383065.1 Microcoleus sp. OTE_8_concoct_300
GATGAAGGTTTACGACTTTTGGCGGGAGGGCATCTCGCTAACGCTTCCAGACGACGTGTAAGACCATCTAAAGGCACTGCTTTTAGAGGCAACGTTGGATGAAGGAAGAATCTCGGCCGTTTTACGGCGGGGAGTTGTCAAGTTAATCACCTTCGTAACAAGGGATTGCTGCTTGCCTAGGTTAGCATAGTTGATATTTTGGTAATCTGGTCTTGGGCGCGGTTCGTTTTGCCCCTGTCAGGAGTTGCGATCGGGGCTGGTATAATGCCCGATCGCCAATCTAATTTAGTTATTATGGATTTTCTCAAATACAAATTAGTCGATCGGACTCAACGAAGTCAAACTCGACAAACAAAAGCAGGAAGAATGAAAAATGAATAACCTTTTTCATTAGTCAACAGTCATTAGTCATTAGTCATTAGTCATTAGTCAACAGTCAACAGTCAACTTTTATTCGGTAACAGGTAACACTATCTCAAATTCAGTTCCCTCTCCCTGATGGGAATTCACCTCAATTGTTCCGCCGTGGGTTTCAACTACAATCTGGCGGGCGATCGCCAATCCTAACCCCGTACCTTTTCCTACTGCCTTCGTTGTGAACAGATGGTCAAAAATCCGCTGTTTGACGGCTTCTGTCATGCCCGCACCGTTATCGGCAATCTGAATTTTGATGTGCCGATCGCCCGACAGACTGGTACGAACAGTGATACAGTGTGGATTTGCTTTAATTGCCTCCAAACTGCGTCCTTGGTTTGATTCTTCTAGGGCATCGATCGCGTTAGCAAGCAGGTTCATAAAGACTTGGTTCAGTTGACCGGGAAAGCATTCGATTTGCGGGAGATTGCCGTAGTCTGTGACAACTTCGATCGCGGGATGGTCTTCGTTGGCTTTCAGCCGGTGTTTCAAAATTAAGATGGTGCTGTCAATGCCCTCATGGATATTAAACGGAACTTTGTAGTCTTTATCGGCTCTGGAGAAGGTGCGGAGGCTGATGCTAATGCCGCGAATGCGATCGCATCCCACTTTCATCGACAACAGCATCTTTGGCAAATCTTCTAAGGCATACTCTAAATCCATATCCTCCGCATCTTCTTCGATTTCCTCCCCTGGATTTGGCAGTTTTTCTTGATATAATTTTAAGTGGGAAATCAGATCTTTGATCGTGGTGGTTGCTTCCTCAATATTGCCGCTAATAAAGCCGACAGGATTATTAATTTCGTGGGCTATTCCTGTGACTAGATTGCCCAAGGCGGACATTTTTTCGCTTTGCACGATCTGTAACTGTGCTTGCTGCAAATCAAGGAGCGATCGCTCTAATTCTTGTGCATAAGCTTGAGATTGTTGGTACAACCGGGCATTTTCTAGAGAGATAGCGGCTTGGGCGCACAAAAGTTGGATGACTTCCGTGCGATCGTGTGTAAATGCACCAATTGTCAAGTTATTTTCTAGATATAGCAACCCGATTAATTTACCCTGATTTAACATCGGCGCGCACAGCACACTTTTGGGCTTTTCCTGCATCAAATACGGCTCCGCAATAAAATCGTTTTGTACTGCTGCATTATCCAAAACCACAGTTTTGCAAGTCCGCTTAACATAGTTGACCACAGCAGCGGGAACCTCGTCGCTGCCTGACAGCGGTACAGATATTGAGATGACATCTCGATGGAAGGAGGCCACAGCTTCGATCGCGAGATTCCCATCCTTAAGCAACAGGAGAACAGCTTTTTTTGCCCCGGCATTTTCCATCACTACACACATCAGTGCACCCAGTAATTTTTCTAATTGAATTTCACTCGATAGTGTTTGGGAGGCTTTGAGAATAGTCGCGAAATCGAGGGCTTGGTAAATAGTGCTACTGCTCGATAGAGTTGTGTGCCAGGTTTGATGTAAAACTGACGATTTATTGATTGTGTGGAGGCTAGTTTCGCTGATTCCAAAACGATTTTCTCTTCCCTGCAATATGGGAGCAAGAAGTTGGGGATAGCGTTTTTCTAAGTCATCGATTTTGGCTTTCGCACCCCAGCGAGCATAACAGTAGTAGGCTTCTTGCATATAAGCTTGCGCCAATTTTTCTTTGCCCCAGTCGAGGTAGAATTTAGCTGCTAGTTCGTTAGCGAGGGCTTCTTCTTGGATGTATTCGTTTTCTTTCGCTCCAGAAATGGCGCGATCGTACATTTCAATAGCTTCTGCCCTCTGTCTGCCAACTCGGTATTTCTCTGCTTCTACCAACTGCCACCTATGCAAATAATTCATGGGGGCGTGTTCTGCCCAATGCTGCAACTTCCTTTGATTTTCCTGAACTCCTTGCCGCTGCGTTTCTAACTCCGTCTCGGACTCAGGAGTGGCAAGGGCTATGAGTGAGTCATAGAAATATAAAACAGCTTCGGAACTAATTCCTACGCTTCCCGCTATATATTGTCTTGCTCGATCGACATCTACGGAGGCCCCAGCAATGTCTTCCAGCAGGAATCTCAACGTCGCCCTGTACAGATAGAAGCTGTAGAGTCGGTACAAATCCTTAGAGGCAAGCGACTGAGAAACTAGCTTCTCCTCATAGCGTTCCTCTTCAAAGGAAATCTCAAACTTGTTTGGATTACCCAATAAAAACAGCGTTGTTTCCCAATAAATCGAACAATAATTTGCCGTCGTTAGTTGGTTGAGGTCGAGTAATTGCTGACGGTATGCCCGAATTTGGGGCTCAAGTTCTGCCAAAGGTTGACCGCACCAGTAGGAATGTAGACAAAATCCATGCCCATTAAACCCGACAAACTCTAAATTTCCTGTTTCTAATCCGGCTTGATAGCCTGCCTGAAAAATGGGGAGGGTTTCCCGCAAATGCGATTTGCGATGGTACAAACAGAGCCCGATCGCAGCAAAAGTTGCAGAGCGAATATTTTTGGCATCCGCAACCCTCGCAAGACGATAAGCTAATCGGCCAAACTGATCGGCTACCGTCACATCTTGTAGAAAGTTGTTGAGAAAAATGCCATAGCAGCTATAGCTATAAGCTGAAGTACGACTGTTGCCATATTGGATAGTTGACACTCCCCAGCTATCAGGCGTGGGGATTCTTAATTCATCGACTGACCTTTAAGCGCTATGTCCTTTCGGCACTTCTTAAACCTTTCAACCGTACAAAATACCAATTGACGAGTTCAACTCACAGCAACCCCAGAGGGTCTATCTCCAAAAGCGTACTAGGATATTTACCTAGAGTTCGGGTATGCCCTACCCTACTTAACAAGACTAAATCTAAATAGTTTGTTTCTCTGGTTAAAGGAACTGTGTCAAGCCCCTAGCTGTTTATAGAGTTTTCGCGGCTCTTTGTCCCCCGGTTTACGCCTGAAAGTGTGTCGTTAACTGTTTTTATGCACGATGGCGCAGGAGTTTAACCTTGACGAATCTAGTATACTAGAAATTTACTGACTTTTAGGAAGGGATTTAAGAAATTCAAGCCGTCCTAGAAGGACAGGGTTTTAGACCCAATTTCCTTGATAAATTTACCTGTAAGGCCGTCACCAGTGCAAACAAAGACGAACCAACCAGATAACAAACTGACACCATACTTGCCGCCACTTGCATCGTGACCAGCTTTTGGGCATCCACTATCGCTGGCAGATCAAATAACTCTTCAATAGGTCGATCGCCGATCGAGCAATTAATTTCCTGCACAGCTTGCTGAATCTCTTCTGATGTAGGGCTATCGGGCAATTCAACTCCTAATTCTTTGAGAATCAACAAACCGATAGCAATTGCTTCTAAAAAGTTGTTCTGGGACGATAATGCCTGAATTTTGACGATGTAAACGCTCACTCGCTCTAGGGGAGTGCTGGTATGATGAATCACAGTGTCAATCCACTGATTCATCTGGTCAAATTCGCCACAGAGTGAAGCCACTTCGGCAGCTATTTCGTGCAAGTTCAAGGTCATCTCGTACTGTCGTTGCCAAGCGCTCTCTCCAAGCAAATTTAGCCCGATCGCAGCATACTCGCGAGCAGCTTGATAAGCAGTAGCGGATCTGGCTTTGCGGCAAGCCGTGAGGTTGAGTTGTGCCAGATAGTCGCGTTCTGCTTGGTCTTCAATCAGCGCAATACCATAATTCAACTGATTGACGACTGAAAAAATTTGCTCTTCTATAGCTGCAGGTGAAATTTGCTGGATCAGTAATTGTCCAATCTGATAGTGAGCACGCGATCGCTCTTGTTCGGGAATTAAAGAATAGGCAGCTTGCTGAACGCGATCGTGCAAAAACTTGTAATTCACCACCTCCGAATTTTCGGTCTCCTCCCGTCTTTCTCGCCCCATATAAAACTTGTAGATTTCACTTTCAGGCAGGATTAACCCCTCTTGCAAAGCCTTCCACAAATCCCCCGCCGTTTCCGTTTCCAATTGCTGGGAGACAACTGCCAAAGTCCCCAAATCAAACTGACTCCCAACACAAGCAGCCAACTTCAACACATTCTGAGTCCCTGGCGGCAGTTTTTGCAACTGCAACGCCATAAACTCTACCACATCATCCGTCAACGCTGCCTCCCGAACTCGAACAATATCGCACTCCCAATAACCAGCCGGCCCATCAAACTCAATCAACGCATCCTGATGCAGTGCTTTGAGAAACTGTGTTGCAAAAAATGGATTTCCCTGGGTTTTTTGTGCTATCAAATCAGTCAACGGTCTTGCCCAATATGGAGCACAAGTGAGCGTATCAGCAACCAAATAATTTAGACTTTCTGAACTCAACGGTTCCAGCGTAATAGTATTCACCGTCGCCCCAGCTTTTGCCATTGCATCCAGTGTCAGCATCAACGGATGTGCTGCAAACACTTCATTATCTCGGTAGGCACCAATTACTAATAAATAGCCTGTTGCTGACTCGGCAACCAGCAGTTGCATTAACCGCAGCGAGGCGGAATCAGCCCACTGCAAGTCATCCAAAAACATCACCAGGGGATGTTCTGGTTTGGTGAACACGTGAATAAAATTTTGAAAGAGCAAATCAAACCGATTTTGGGCCGCCGTTCCTGATAATTCGAGTACGGGCGGTTGTGGTCCAATAATTTTTTCGAGTTCGGGAATTACTTCAATAATGACTTGTCCGTTATCGCCAAGTGCTTGCAAGATTTGAGTTTGCCAATTTTTCAACTGCTGGTCACTGGCGCTCAACAATTGTCCCATTAAATCTCGAAATGCTTGGACAAAAGCTGAGAAAGGAATGTTGCGGTTAAATTGGTCGAATTTGCCTTTGATGAAGTAGCCGCGCTGGCGGGCAATTGGTTTGTGAACTTCATTGACAATTGCAGTTTTCCCAATCCCAGAAAAACCCGCGACTAACATTAACTCACAGCCTCCACCCTTTTCTGATGCCTGGTGGGAAAAACCTGCTACTCGATCGAATGCTGCCAGTAATTCGGCAACTTCGGTTTCGCGACCGTAGAGTTTTTCGGGTATGAGGAAGCGTGAGCCCACATCCCTCTGCGCGATCGTAAAACTCTCTATTCTACCGTTTTCTTCAAATTGCTTCAAACAACATTCTAAATCGAATTTCAGTCCCAAGGCACTCTGATAGCGGTCTTCGGCATTCTTTGCCATTAATTTGCTGACAATCTCCGAGAGTACCGGCGGGATTTCGGGATTGATTTCACGCAGTGATGGCGGTTGCTTGGCAATATGACAGTGTACCAATTCCATCGCATCGTTGGATTGAAACGGCAATTGTCCCCCCAGCAATTCGTAAAAAGTCACGCCCAAAGAGTAAAAGTCTGTCCGGTAGTCAATCCCCCGATTCATCCTTCCCGTTTGTTCGGGAGACAAATAGCCGAGTGTGCCTTCGAGCACGTTAGGATTCATCAGGGTTTGAGTTTCCCTGGGTAGCAAGGATGCAATACTAAAGTCAATGAGTTTGACGTGTTTTGTATGCGGATTAATTAAAATATTGGCCGGTTTAATGTCTTTGTGGATTATCCGGTGGCGGTAGAGTATATCTAATGTATTGCTCAGGTCGATCGCCACTTGCAAAAACTCGCTCAGAGTCGGCGCAGTTTCCCCTGGTTCCATCCATTCATTCAGAGGAATTCCCCCAAAGTCTTCCATTACCAGCGCATAGCTGTTTTGGTAGGGTTCCAAACTGTAGGTTTCGATGATCCCGGGCAAGTTGAGGTTTTTGGCGATCGTGTACTGATTGCGAAATTGCACCAGTTCGCTGAAGCTGGGGTGCTTACTCCGCAAGACTTTGATGGCTACAAGCTGTTTGTCGTTAGTGCGGAAAGCTCGATAAACTAGGGTGCGAGTTCCTGAGTAAAGGGGATCGAGAGTTTGATAACCTGTCAATGTAAAATTTCTACTTGGCATACTCTTGTTATTCACGTTATCTGCGGCTTATTTCCCTAGCAGAAGCCCCTACGGTTTCCAAGCCCCCTGATTCTTATTTTTAATCAATATAACATAGATCGCTCAATGTTTGTGATGGGGATCGCTGAAGTAAGGCACGTTTTAAACTGAGAAATTATTATTTTTATTAAAAATTAAATAACCTCATCCATAGGGGAATAGTGAATAATAAACTAACGCAGCCGATGCCGATCGCAGTTACGGCTAATTCGCGATCGAGATTGAAAGCTTCGGCCAACAACGTAGTACCAAAAGCAGGAGGCATCGCCATTTGCAGCACCAGCACAAGTCGCGGCGCGCCCGCGATCCCCAAAAACGTTAATCCCGTGCCAATTACCAAGGGAACTAACAGCATTTTAATCGCCAGACAAGCCAAAACTGGTTTGAGGTTGTGCAAGGAATTCAACTTGCTCAACTGCATCCCGATCGTAATTAAAGCTAAAGTAATTACAGTCCAAGCGCCTGTTGTTAACAATTCTGCGATTTGTGCCGACAGTGGCAAGCTGCGCGAGACAAACCCTACACCAAAAGCCCACAGTGCCGGATTCAGAACAATTGCGCGCACAGGACCTAACCAACTCTGAGGGCGATCGCTTTTACCGCAGTGAGAAGCAATAGCAACTCCCAGTATATTGATTCCCATGGCAGTGCCTAGCAAGTCGTAAAACAACGCCCAGGCAAAGTGTTCCGACCCTAATAAGGACAAGGTGACGGGAATGCCTAAAAAACCCGTATTACCCACCATCGTTGCTAATAAGAAGCTGCCTTGAGTGGGCAAACTCCAAGCGCTGGTGTGTTCCGGGCTATTTTGGGCGATCGGATTAAGAGTCTTGAAACGTTCCTCGCCGACACCGAAAATTATCAAAATCCCAGCGAGTGTTCCACCTGCTAGAATTGCCGCCCAAGCTATCAGCGGCGCCATCCAAATAGCGCCCGACAAATTGGCGCTGCGGATAAAAGCAACAATGCTCAATGGCGTGCCAAACAAGAAAAGAAACTTAGCTAAATATGTAGAATAGCTTCTGGGTAGCTGGCGGCCGATAAAAAATCCTAACGTCACCCATCCGATCAAATTTAGATAAAGTTTGAGCAGCGGATTTTCTAAATAAACCATGATTAACTAAATATTTACTAAACGACTTAGGAATGAGAATTAAATAACTTTCACAAGTTTGTGGGATGGGCGTCCCGCCCGTCCAAAAAGGACGGGC